>JALRBB010000297.1 GCA_023257915.1 Quisquiliibacterium sp.
TCCCGGGCAATCATTCGCGACATGTTTCCGCCGTCGGAGGCTCAACTCATGATGTCTCAGGTCACGATCTTCTTTGGCATTGCGCCGGCGATCGCACCGATGATCGGCGGGGTGCTGTTCGTACACCTGGGCTGGCATTCGGTGTTCTGGTTCCTCGCGGTGGTCGGCCTCGCACTCTGGGTAGCCAATTTCCGGCTGCTTCCGGAGACGCTGCATGTCTCTCAGCGACAGGCTTTCGAGGTAGCAAACCTGATGCGCGGCTACCTGCAAATGGGGTCCAGCCAGCGGTTCTGGCTGCTTGCGCTGGCAAGCGGGATTCCGTTTAACGGGATGTTTTTGTATGTACTCGCATCGCCCGCATTTCTTGGCGAACATCTGCATCTTGCACCGGACCAGTTTTACTGGTTTTTTGTGCTGACGATCCTCGGTATTACGGGGGGCGCCTGGGTCAGCGGTCGACTCGCCGGCAAGATCGCGCCACGCCGGCAGATCCGGCATGGGCTGCTGATCATGATGCTGACCGGCTGTACCAATGTGCTTTGCAGCCTGCTCCTCGCACCGCAGGTCTGGTGGGCGCTACCGCTGATTGCGCTCTATGCGTTCGGCTGGGCTCTGATGGTCCCGGTGGTCACGCTGATGGTGCTTGATCTGTTCCCCACCCGACGCGGGATGGCATCTTCGTTGCAAGCGGTCGTTGGCAGCGTCGCAAATGGCATCGTTGCGGGAGTCGTCGCACCGCTGGTCATGCACTCACCTGCCGGGTTGGCGATCGCCTCGTTGTTGATGTTGCAGATCGGCCTGCTGGCCTGGCTTTACCTGCGAAGACGCTGGCCCGAGACGGTACGCGTGTCGAACTTCGGAACATAAGCCGCTTGGGCAGCGCTCAGGAGCCGGATGCGACAACCTTGTTGCGTCCGCTTTGCTTGGCGGCATAAAGATTGGCATCCGCAAGGTCTACCGCAGTGCGCTCATCCGGGTCTTCCGGGCGCGCCATCGCAAGACCAATGCTCACGCTGATGCTACCTGCAACCGGGTGCGGCATGGCGGCTACCGCGGCCCTGATCTTGTCGGCAACAACGCTGGCCGAGGCCAGATTGGTGTCCGCCAGCACCGCCAAAAACTCCTCGCCTCCGTAGCGTGCCAAAAAATCGTTATGCCGCAGATCGCCGAGCAGCACCTGGGCAACCTGGCGCAGCACTTCATCGCCGACACCATGACCGAAGCTGTCGTTGACACCCTTGAAATGATCAATATCGAAAATCAGCACCGCGTACTGGCGACCTCCGCGCCGCAGTGCCGCGAATTCGATTTGCAAAAGTTCGTTGGCAGCAAGGCGATTGGCCAATCCGGTCAATTCATCGCGTCGCGCAAGATCGCGCAGCATGTCATTGGCCTGAGTCAGCGCCCTGGTGCGCGCCTGCACCTTCGTTTCGAAGTCGGCGCTGGCACGTATCAGATTCTCCTGCATCGCGACCTGCGCTGAAATGTCGTAGAGCAGTCCATGGATCAGCCGCAGTTGCTTGTCCTCGCGATATTCATCCTGCAGCACCGCAACGACCGTAATCGGCGTACCGTCGTCACGAAGCAGCGTCATTTCCGTGACCGGACCCGCCTGCTCGCGAAATCGCTGGAACGCCCCGCCGTAGAGCGCGCTAAAGCGCGTCTCCCAGCTGTCTACGAAAGGTCGATCGAGCAAGCTTGCGAGCGAGTCGACGCGCAACATCCGCAAGGCCTGCCGATTCGCATCGACCCACAAGCCCTGTGGATCGAGTGCGAAATAGGCGATCGGAAGATGCTGCAGCAAGCTGCGGAAACGCTCCTCGCTTGCGGCAAGCCGGGCAAACGACGCTTCGCGCTCCTCGCGCTGCGTGGCGACCAATTGTTCGTGCGCACGGACACGGCGTTGATACACCACCAAACCGAACGCACCGAGCAACGCGAGCAGCAGGTAGACGAGCATCTGCCCGAGTGCCCAGTTCCACCAGATCGCCGTGATCTGATCAACCTCGCGACTGACAAAAATTGCTGCGGGCCTGCTGATCCGCAAATTCGGCGCCTGCAGCTTGTGCAGCGCATACATTCGGCGGTCACTGCCTTGAAAGCCGGCTCCGGTCAGAACTGCATGATGCTGCCCGCCGGCAAGGAAACGCCCGAGCACACTGGCTGGATCGCTACCCAGATTCACACCAGCCAGGCGAGACGCGTCCAACGAGCTGAACGCAATAACCCCATCCGGATGGACCAGCATGGCAATCATGTCGGGATGCGAGGTGGCGACCGACAGCAACCGGTGAATCGCTTCAGGTTCAAACTCGGCAAGCAGATAACCGGAGAATCCATCGTCCTTGTCCCGCAGAACTGCGCCGAGCGCCATCGTGAAGCGCTCGTCCGCGCCCCTGTAGGGCGCCGTTAGTTGCAGTTGCTGCGGGTCGGTCGCCTTGCGCATCAGCGCAAAATGCGCGTGTTTGGACACATCTGCGCCGATCAAGGCCCGTTGATTGCTGGTCAGCACCCGCCCAGTTGCGCTGACCAGCAACATCGTTCGAACACCGCTGATCGCACTGCTTGCGACCTCCAAGCGTTGCGCGACGCTCTGGGTGCGCGACTGCTCGGTGTCATGGGTGCCAATAAGCGTCACCAGCGCGTCGAACGTGAGGTCGACGGCACGCAGGTCTTCCATCACCGCGGTGGAGATCAGTTCAGCCTGATTACGCAGGCTTGTGACGTCCTTGTCCCAGGCCTGTCGGAAGGCAATGCGCAAATGCGTACCGAGCGCGATCGCGAGAAGCGCGAGCACCACCCCCAGCCAGATCCATTGACGGGTGTGCTCACGCGACCTGACAACTGAGGGGGGAGGCGTCGCCATTGCGCCATTCTCGCAAGTGCGGGCTCCGGCGACAAACACGCCCACAGGCCTTAGCTAAGGCTGCGACCCGGTTCAGGCAATCCTGGCATCGGCTTGGACGACTCGCGCTCCGCGAACCAACCGACCGGGGAGCGCGCCGGTTGGTTTGCCGTCCCGATACGTCACCACGCCGGAGACGATTGTTGCGGCATATCCCTCCGCCCGCTGGCGCATTCGCCGCCCGCCCGCAGGAAGGTCGTAAACGACGTCCGGAAGCTGCAGCGCAAGGCGCTCAAAATCAATCAAGTTCAGATCCGCCTTCATGCCGACGGCAAGATGACCGCGATCATTCAATCCGGCCAGCCTGGCAGGCTCGCTGGTCAGCGCGGCAACCGCCGAGGCGAGGTCGATACGTTCGTTTGCCTCGGCATCTCGGGCCCAACGGGTCAAAAAGTAGGTCGGAAAGCTCGCGTCGCAGATCATTCCGTAATGCGCCCCGCCATCGCCAAGACCCACCACGGTCTGTGGATGCCCGATCATCTGGCGCACTGCGGCGAGATTGCCGTCGCGATAGTTGGCTCCCGGCAGATAAAACAAGGCCCTGCCCTCGTCGCGAAGCAGCAAGTCATAGGCGAACTCCTCAATCGAAAGACCCGCCGCCTTCGCGAGGCGATCCAGCCTGCCGGAAGGATGCGGCTCGTATTCAGCCCGATCGGTCCATGCGTACGCATAAGCAAAAGCCTTGACGGTCTTCAGATAGACCGGATTGCTGTCCTGTGGCTGCTCGGCGAGCAGTCGCGCGCGAAATTCGGGATCACGCATCCGGGCGACCCGCTTGGCAAGCGGCAGGTGCGCGATCTGCCGATAGCTCGGATGCAGTGCGAACGGATGAAAACTCAACTCAAGCCCGTAGAGCATTCCGACCGGGCGCGGCGCAACCTGAGCCCTGATTTGCAGGCCCTCGGCAGCTGCCTGCGTCAGCTCGTCCAACGAAACACGCCAGGCGCTCTCGTCACCGGTCGGCATCTGAATCAGGGTGTACGACAGTGGCCGGCCGCTTCGCTGCGCCAGGCGTTTCATCAGTGCGAACTCTTCGCGGGCGTCACCCATCGGAGCGGGAATTAGCTGAAACACGCCGCTGCCCGCGTCTTTCAGGCCATCGGCAAGCGCGGCAAGTTCTGCTTCATCCGAATGCAGACTGGGGGCAAGGTCGCCGGCCTTGGTCCGATGCAGCAGGTTTCGTGAACTGGTCACGCCCAGTGCGCCGGCCCGGACCGCCTCGGCGGTGAGCGAACGCATACGTGCCAGATCGTCGGCGCTCGGCGGCTGATCGGTCAACGCTCGCTCACCCATCACAAACACGCGCAGCGCCGAATGGGGCAGCTGCGCGGCCACATCGACATCAAACTGCCGGCCTTGCAGCGCATCCAGGTAATCCGGGAAGGTCTGCCAGTTCCACGGCAGACCTTCGGTCATCACCACCTCCGGAACGTCTTCCACCCCTTCCATCAGGTCGACCAGCATCCCGCGCTCATCGGGTCGACATGGCGCGAAACCGACCCCGCAGTTGCCCATGACGACCGACGTCACGCCATGGCCAGAGGACGGATCCAGTCGGTTCTCCCAGGTAGCCTGCCCGTCGTAGTGGGTATGCACATCGACAAAGCCGGGCGTGACGATCAGCCCGCCAGCATCGATGTGCTGATCTGCGCTCGCGCCGACGTCGCCGATGGCCGCAATTCGCCCATCGCGGATGGCAATATCGGCACGCCGGGGCGCGGCTCCGGTTCCGTCGACCACGGTGCCGCCACGAATAATCAGATCGAAATCAGCCAAGGCATGCTCCTGTCAGGTCGGGCCCACACCCGAGTTGGCGGGCACTTGATTCAATACCACGGGAGCGACGGCAATTGAACTGCGATTGCTCAGCAGGCAAAACCTGTCAGCGGCTCCCGGCCGACTCCCCCACACCGCGAACAGCACGAATTCATGGCAACATTGAGGCAGTACATCACGCTTGAAGAGAACAAGCCATGCAGATGCCCAGCTTCGAAGAATTTAAAGCCACGTCTCTTGCTGCCGGATACGATGAGGTTCTGGTTCGCGAATGGCAGGCGAACCAGGAAATTGCCTCGCATGATCACCCGTTTGCAGTCACCGCGCTGGTGGTGAAGGGCGAAATGTGGCTGACGCTCGACGGTCAGACGAGACATCTGCTTCCGGGTGATCGTTTCGAGGTTGGCTTACGCACTCAGCACGCCGAACGTTATGGTCCGCAAGGGACTACCTTCTGGGTCGCCAGAAAGAACGGTTGATCTGAAACTTCATCTGGACACCCTAGGATCACCCAGCCAGCGTTGCAGACATTCGCGCAAGGCGCGAAAGCTCACTGGCTTTGCAAGCACGTCGTCCATGCCTGCGGCGAAACAGTTGTCGCGCTCTTCGCTGAACACTCCGGCGGTCAACGCGATGACCGGAGTTCGATCAAGCCCGTTGGATACCTCGTATTCACGGATCTTTCTCGTCGCCTCGAGCCCGTCCATGTGCGGCATTTGCACGTCCATCATGATCAACGCATTGCCCTGGCCAGACCGGACTCGCGCAAGGCCCTGCACGCCGTCAACCGCCTCGTCGCAAACGATGCCCAGACGCGAGAGCATTCCCCGGATGACTGCCCGGTTCGCGTCGACGTCTTCAACGACCAGCACCCTGATTCCCTCAAACGTGTCCTGCAGTTCGCGAACAGGGGCTTTCGGCGCCAGGGCTTGAACGTCGCCAAGCGGCAAGCGTACCGTGAAGCAGAAGCGAGATCCTTCCCCAGGCTCGCTGGTGACTTCGATCTTGCCGGCCATCGCCTCGCACAGTCTGGCGCAAATGACCAGGCCCAGGCCGGTGCCACCAAATCGGCGCGTCGTCGACGAGTCGATCTGCGAAAAGGACTTGAACAGCAGGCTCATGCGATCAGCGGGTATTCCGATCCCGGTATCAGCGACCTCGCATCGCAGTACAGCCAGCGGCGGCACCACAGATGCATCGAGCGATGACTCCACCCTTACGGTGACACCGCCACTCTGGGTGAACTTCAAGGCATTCGAGAGCAGGTTCGACAAAATTTGCCGCAGCCTGGTGCTGTCACCGATCAGGGCACTTGGCAATTGATCGGATTTCTCCAGCCTGAGCGTGAGGCCCTTGGCGTGTGCCAAGGGGGCGTGAAGCTCGAGCACGCTATTGAGTTCGCGATGTGGATCGAATGTATTTCGCTCCATTGCGAGCTTGCCGGCTTCGATCTTCGAAAAATCGAGAATGTCATTGATCAGAACCAGCAGATCGTCGCCGCTGCGTCGAACCGTTGCAAGCTGATCGGCCTGCTCGACGGTCAGGCGTGAGTCGGCGAGTAATTCCGCCATGCCAAGGATGCCATTGAGCGGCGTTCGGATCTCGTGACTCATCACGGCCAGGAATTCGCTCTTGGCCCTGGTCGCAGCCTCGGCCTGCGCGAGCGCACCTCTTAGCTGGGCGGTACGTTCGGCGACCTGCGCCTCGAGCTCGGCCGCCATTTTGCGTAGCGCCTGGTTCGCATCGAAGAGCTCACGGCTCTTTCGTTCGAGCAATTGCTCAGCCTCTTTGCGAGCTGCGCGCTCGCGCTCGATGCGTCGTGCAAGCTTCTCGAGATCGTCGGACATCTGGGGCTCAGGCGCCACGCGTGAGCTCGAATCGCTCCGCGCGTCCCGGACCATCACCGACGGTGCTCCTGGACAAAGCGATACTCTCCCCGAAATGCTTGATGCATCCAAGGATCAGCCCTTCGCAGAGATCTTCGAAGTGCCTGATCGAGCGATAGACCATGACCATCGTGCCCTTGGCCGGATGCTCAATATCAAAGCGCGGCAATTGCGCGTCCGGATACAGCTTTCGCACTTCAGAGTGAATCACGTCCTCGATGCCGGACAGAAATGAAAATACATCGGCACGGGCGGAAATCATTTGCGGATACGACAGGGCAAATTGCGCGAACAGATATTCGCCAAAAGCCTTGAGAAGATCCGGCACCGCAATGCCGGAATGCTGTGACAAGGACACCACCAGCGCGACGATCTCCTCGTGCGAATAGGTTCCGACCGACGTGTACGCGCCTCCGTTTTCGGGATTCGCATCACGAAGGATGTCATCGACCATGTCGGCCGAAAATTTCTCCTCGACCATCTCGAGGAACACTGTGAAGACGACGCCTTTCATAGATTCTCCAGAACCAGACTCATTCGGTGATAACGGCAGAATCTGCGCTTGCCCCCCTCGAACTTAGAACGCCTGAGCAAGAATCTGGCGGAAATCCTCGACCGTGGTGTGGCGCGGATTCCAGCGAGAGTAGTCTGCCTCGAAACTGCTGCGGGCAATCTGCTCAAGAGCCTGTGCCTGGACACCGGCGTCGCGCAACCTGGCTGGGACGCCAAGATCCCGGCACAGAGACTCGATTGCGTCCACGGCCTGTGCGGCCGCTTCGAGGACAGGCAAGCCGTCTACCCGCCGTTCCATCGCACGTGCAACGCGAGCGTATTTGTCCGGATTGGCAGGCAGATTGAAGCCAGCGACATGCGGCAGGCACAGCGCATTGGCCAGTCCATGCGAAAGATGGAACTGCGCCCCAAGAAAGCGGGCAATGCAGTGCACATTGCCCAGCCCGGTCTGCCCGAAGGTCATTCCGGCGATGCAGGACCCGACCAACATCCGATGGCCGGCATCGAGATTGGCGCGATTGGCGACGAATTGCCGGATGCTGCCCGATATCAACTCAATCGCCTGCAAGTTCATCGCGTCGGTCACCAGATTGGCCTGCAAGGACAGGAAAGACTCGAACGCATGCACGAAGGCATCGATACCAGCGTGCGCAGCGACGTGGGCGGGAAGCGTCTGCAGGGCCAGCGGATCGAGAATCGCAACCCGGGCAGGGTTAAGCGCAGCATGGCGGATCGACATCTTGCGCCCGCTCGCGTCATCAGTGATCACGCATGAACCCGACACCTCCGAGCCGGTTCCGGCGGTTGTCGGCACCGCGATCAGCGGCAACGGGGCAATCTGAAATTTCTCGATGCCCTCGTAGTCGTGAATCCGCCCGCCGTTGGTGGCCAGAATCCCGACCGCCTTGGCCACGTCAATCGAACTGCCGCCGCCAACCGCCAGCAGCAGGTCGGCACGAAACCCAGCGTTGAGACTACAGGCCTTCTCCACCGACGCGGCTCCTGGATCGGGCGAAATCTCGCTGAACTCCAGCAGCTCGCAACCCGCGTTGACCAAGGCTTCGCGCAATCCGGCGTAAAAGGCGCCCGATCGCAGGGCTTCGTCCACGACAACCAGAACACGCCGGGCAACAAACTGTTGCAGCGCATCGACGATTCGCAGGTGGGAACCGACACCAAGCAAAACACGGGTCGGACAAAAATACGACGAAACCTTGGCTGCGGTCATGACAGATCCATGGGGAAAAACGCTCAGCCAAGCATACCGCCGCCCTCGCCTTGACCTGCCCTGTCTCGAACCCGCACCATGCGCGTCTTTCCGATCACTGCGATGGAGCCTGCGATGTTGCCACTGGCCGCTTATGCCGAACGCCTTTCCGCCCGCCCTGGCGAGACCTTGCGCTTTCATGTCGCGACTGCGGCCGGGGTAGCTGTGAGTGCGAGCATCGTCCGAGTGCTGTGCGCCGACCCAAATCCACAGATCGGCGGCGTGCAGACCGAGCCTGTCGCGGTCCCGGTGACGACACTGGCCGAACCGGGACCCCAGCCAGTCCCGCTTGGCTCCTACGCGGCGCTGGGCAACGCGCAATTGCTGGCCGGGATCGTCAGCTTCAGCTTTTCGGTGACGTTCAAGCCGACCCTGGCACTGTCTCGCAGGCAAGTGCTTGCCTCAAGCCGGGTAGCAGGTGCCGACGGCTTTGAGATCGAACTGAGTCCGACGCAGACGGTGCGCGCGACCGTCGCGACGACGGCGGGCGATGCCATGGTCGAGAGCAGCGCACCGGTGCCAATGGACAGTTGGAGCCAGCTCGCGCTAGTCGTTGATGCCGCAAGCGGCAAGATGCGTCTGGAGATCGGACAGCCCGGGCCGGCACAAACCATGACCCGCGTGGTCGCGTCTTTGCCCGGCACTGTGCTGCCGGGCTCTGGCCTGCGCCGGCTGAGCCTGGCCAGCGCAAGCGCCGACTGGCCGGTGGAGTGCTTTAACGGACTCCTCGAACGGCCGGCCTTGATCGGCAAGGCCCTGCCCCAGGACGAATCAACATCCGCCGATGCCTGGACCGCGGACCAAAGCTGCCTCGGCTCCTGGGACTTCTCGCGCGAGATGCACACGCAACGCCTCACCGACCTCGGCCCGAACGGCCAGCACGGGGATCTTTTCAATACGCCGACACGCGCGATGCGCGGCGCGAACTGGAGCGGCGAGGAGCACTGCTACCGTCACGCGCCGGAGCAATATGGCGCGATTCACTTTCATGAGGATGATCTTGACGACTGTCGATGGCCCGCGACTCATCAGATCACGATTCCGCAGGACCTGAAGTCGGATGCGTACGCGCTGATCCTGCGGGCTGGCGACATCAGTGAAAACGTGCCGTTTTTCGTGGTGCCCCCGCGCGGACGTGCGAACGCCAAGATTGCAGTGCTGGTCTCCACGTTCACCTACACGATCTATGGCAACCACGCGCGGCCGGAATGGATGACCGACCCAAAATGGCGACAGGCCTATGTGGAGCAGGCTCGGCAGTGGAATGCGTATCCCTACAACCCCGGCGAGCATCGCGACTACGCGCTGTCCACGTACAACTATCACACCGACGGCTCGGGTGTCGGAATGGTGACCTGGCGCCGTCCGATGCTGAACCTGCGACTCGGATACATCACCTACCCGTATCCGGAGATCCGCGGATCGGGCCTGCGCCATTACCCGGCCGACAGCCACCTGCTGATGTGGCTTACGCACCAGGGGCATCAGTTCGACCTGATCACTGACGCCGAGTTACACGAGGAAGGCCTGGAGTTGCTCTCGCGCTACAAGGTGCTGATCACTGGCTCGCATCCGGAATATCACACCGGGCGAATGCTGGACGCGCTGCAGGCGTAT
>JALRBB010000300.1 GCA_023257915.1 Quisquiliibacterium sp.
GATCGTGACAGGTACTCGAGCTCCGACTCACGGGCGCGCGCATCGAACTCGGATTGATCCGGGAAGGTGTGCAGCAGGGTGGTCAGCCACCAGGAAAACCGCGCCGCGCCCCAGACCCGGCGTAGCGCCATCTCCGAGTAGCTGTCCAGATAGTGATCGCTTCCTCGATAGTGCTCGATCAGCCCGCGCGACAGGTAGAACACATCCGAGATCGCCAGATTCAGCCCCTTCGCTCCGGTCGGCGGCACGATGTGCGCCGCGTCACCGGCCAGGAACAGATTGCCGTGCCGCATCGGTTCAGACACGAAGCTGCGTAGCGGCGCGATGGACTTCTCGATGGTCGGACCAGTCACGATGCGATCCGCGATCTCGGGTGGGAAGCGGCGCTTGAGCTCCTCCCAGAAACGCTCGTCAGGCCAGTCTTCGATCTTGGTATCCAGGGGACACTGGATGTAATAGCGCGACAGCATCGGATTGCGCTGCGACGCCAGCGCAAAGCCGCGTTGATGGCTTGCATAGACCAACTCTTCGAGCGGCGGCGTGCGCGACATCACACCAAGCCAGCCGAACGGGTAGACCTTCTCGTAGCTGTGCAGCGCCGAAGCCGGGATGCAGCTGCGACTGACGCCGTGAAAACCATCGCAGCCAGCGATGAAGTCGCAGTCGATGCGCTGAGTCTCGCCGTTCTTGCGATAGGTGACGAATGGTCGCGCACCGTCGATGTCATTGGGCGTCACGTCCTGCGCTTCGTCGATGATGATGCCGCCCATCGCGTCGCGCGCCGCGTAGAGATCCTCGGTGATATTGGTCTGGCCGTAGGCCATCATCCGCTTGCCAGCGTACTTGTAGGTATCAATCTGCAGCTGGCCGCGTCCGCTCCAGGCGATCGCGACGCTGTCGTGCACATGTCCTTCGCGGTCCATGCGCTCGCCAACACCCGCGCTGCGCAGCACTTCGACCGAACCCCACTCCAGGACGCCGGCGCGGATGCGTTCCAGCACGTAGGCACGGCTGCGCGCTTCGAGCACGACGTTGTCGACGCCGCCGCGGTGCAGGATTTGAGAAAGCAGCAGGCCTGCCGGTCCGCCGCCGATGATGACTACCTGGGCGCGCATGAGAGCCTTCGAAGGATCTGGGTTGGGAACGATCTTGAGACGCTATTTTGCATCGCAATCGCTTACCCAAGCAGGCCCTGCGCGACGTGGCTGTATATCGGAATCCCGATCAGGATGTTCAACGGGAAGGTGACGCCCAGCGACATCCCGAAATAGACCGACGGATTCGCTTCGGGGATCGCATAGCGCAGCACCGCCGGCACTGCGATGTACGAGGCGCTGGCGGCCAGCACCATCAGCAGCGTGGTGTCGCCAACCGGCAGGCTGGCCAGCCATCCGATCAGTAGCGCGAGTAGCGCGTGCGCGAACGGCGCGAGCATCGCATACGCGATGAGCCAGGCTGACTTGCCCCGAATCTGCGGCAGGTTGCGGGCGGTCATCAGCCCCATGTCGAGCAAGAACAGCGACAGCATGCCCTTGAACAGATCGCCCGAGAACGGTTGCATCGCTGCCTTGCCGGCATCGCCGGTCATCAGGCCAATCGCCATCGCACCCAGAAGCAGGAGTTGAGCGCCGTCGGTGAAGGATTCATGCAGGATCTTGCGCAAAGGAACGCCAGCGCGCGCTGGCGATGTACCCAGCGCAGCGGTGCCGCCGCCGGCCGGGATGACGATCGTCGACGAAGCGCTCTGGCGCAGGTGGTTGGCCAGAAGCACCGCGATGATGATCGCCGGGGACTCCATCAGCGCCATCGCGGCGGCCATGTGTCCTCCGTATGGAATCTGGTGCATCTCCAAGAACTGCGTCGCGGTCACGAAGGTGACCGCGCTGACCGATCCGTAAGTGGCGGCAATTGCGGCGGCATAGAAGGACGTGACGAACTGGCGCAGCATCATGTAGCCGGCGACCGGGATGAGGACGGCAAGTGCGATCGCGGCCGCCAGGCCTGCTGCGACCTGGGTCGTGATGCCGGAGTTCGCCAGCGCGAAGCCGCCTTTCAGGCCGAGCGCCATCAGCAGATAGAGCGACAGGAATCGGGAAATCGGTTGCGGAATCTCGAGATTGGACTTCAGCGCGCCGGCGAGCGCGCCTAACACGAAAAACAGGATGGCGGGGTCGAGCAGCAGGGTCATCGGTTTCTCCTGGACGCAATGATCCCGTTGAGTGATTCTTTTGTAAAATCGATAATAAATGTTTAATACATATCAAATAATCTATGAATGTAAGCTTCCGTCAACTACGACTGTTTCTTGCGCTGGCTGAGCAGGGCAGCGTCACCGGTGCGGCACGCGCGATGCATGTCACCCAGCCGACTGCATCGATGCAACTTCGCGAGATCTCGGAAACCATCGGCCTGCCGCTGTACGAGGTGATCGGGCGCAAGGTGCAGCTGACCGAGGCCGGCAAGGAATTGGCCGCGACCGCGCGCGCAATGAGCGAGCTATGGGAGTCCTTCGAGCAGGGTGTCGACGCGACGAAGGGCTTGTCGCGCGGCAAGCTGCGGATGGCGGTGGTCAGCACTGCGAAGTACTTCATGCCGCGCCTGCTTGGCGGCTTTTGCGAGCGCTACCCGCAAATCGACGCGTCGATCGAGATTCTGAATCGCGATGGGGTTGTGCAGCGGCTGCGCGACAACGTCGACGACCTCTACATCATGTCGATGCCCCCGAACGACATGCTGCTCGGTGACCAGGTGTTGATGTCCAATCCGATCGTGATGATCGCCCGGGCGTCCGATCCGCTCGATTCACCTCGGCAGCTCGCACTGCATGAGCTCGCGTCACAGCGGTTCGTCCTGCGCGAGAAGGGTTCCGGAACCCGGATGGTTGCCGACCGGCATTTTCGTCAGCAGCGCTTTCGTCCTGACGTGCGGCTGGAACTCGGCAGTAATGAGGCTCTGAAAGAGGCGGTCGCCGGTGGCCTGGGGATCGGTGTGATCTCGGTGCATGCGCTGCACGGACTGCAGCGCGGGCACGGTGTGCGTGTGATCGACGTCGCCGGATTTCCGCTCGCGTCGGCATGGCACATCGTGCATCCGGCCGGCAAGAAGTTATCGCCGGCGGCCAGCGCGTTCCGGGATCATCTGATGAAGGAGGTGCATCGCGGCAAGTGGAGCCGCTATGCACCCTAGGCAGCGCCTGTGTCGGCCCGCATGCGCCTTAGCGAGGCTTGCGCATCAATTCCGAATGCCCGGCTAGCTGCGCCAGTACCCCGAGCGCGTCGGTCTCATCAGCGAAGGTGGTGACGCCGGCCTGCTCGAACACGCGCGCGATCGGTTCGCGCCCGACTGCGACCACCACCGGCTTGCCGGTCATCTTCTCGAAGCTGGCGGTGTCGCGCGCAAACGCTTCGACATCGTAGCCGGCGCCGGCCACCGGGATGTTGATGAAGAACAGGTCTGCCGCCGGGTCATTGGCCAGGATCGGCAGCACGTCGCTGAACAGGCGGCTGTTGGACAGCAGCGCGGCCGTGATGTCGATCGGGTTCGTCGAGGTTGCAAAGCCAGGCAGCTTGGCGGCGACCTGCGCCCGGGTCTCTGGTGCGAGCTGCGCCAGCGGCAGGTTCAGGGTTTCGGATGCGTCGGCCGCAAGCACGCAGCTTGCCCCCGAGTTGCTGATCACGACCAGTCTGCGGCCCGCGGGACGCCAGCCTTTCAGATAAGCACCTGTAGCCAGCGCGAGACGGTAGGGATCGTCGACGCGCCAGATGCCGTGCGCAGCAAGGAACTCGTCGACGAAGCGATCGTCATCGGGCTTTGCACCGGTATGCGACATCGCGGCCCGCCGGCCGCTGGCGGTGCGCGCGGGCTTGAGTGCCACGATCGGGATGTCGCGTTCGCGTGCCACCGCGGCGGCGCGCGCGAGCAGCTCCGGGTTCGCGATCGACTCCATGTACATCAGCAGCAGGCGCACCTGCGGATCGTGAACGACCGCCCACGCGATGTCGGCGACCGAGACGTCGGCCTCGTTTCCGGTTGCATGCACATGGCGTACGCCGATGCCCTTGTCGCGCACCAGTCCGTAGATCACCTGGCTCATGCCGCCGCTCTGGCTGGCAATCGCGACCGGGCCGTCCAGCGGCGCGATCTCGGTGAACAAGGTCGAGAAGTTGGCGATCGCACCGTTGCCGAAATTCGCCAGCCCTTGCGTATTCGGGCCGACGATCCGCATGCCGTGCGCGCGCGCGGTGTCCACCATCGCTTGCTGCGTCGCCCGTCCGGCCTCGCCGGTCTCACCGAAGCCCGACGCGATGACCACGGCGGTACCGACGCCGAGGCGGGCGCAGGTCTCGACTGCCTGCACCGCCGCGTCGCCCGCGACCGCGACGATCGCCAGTTCCGGCACCTGCGGGAGCGCTTCGAGCGACGGATAGGCGGTGACACCCTGGATCTTTTCGCGGTTCGGATTGATCGGCAGGATCGTGCCGCGATAGCCCTGCCGCAGCATGTAGTGAATCGGCCGCCCGCCGATCTTGTTCGGATCGTCCGAGGCACCGATGACCGCTATCGATGCCGGGTCGATCGCGCTGCGTAACAGGTCAGTCATCAAACTCTCTCCGTGTCTTGCCAGCCGCGTTGCGCGGTTGGTGTTCATGCGTTGGTCTTGGTTAATAAAACGATCGTTCTGCCAGTTCCTCGCAGGCCGAGGCTTCGGCAGCCAGCGCTGCATACAAAGCCTGCTCGCGCATGGTGATCCGTTCGGTCAGTGCCGCAATCGAAAGGGCTGCGATCGGGCGGCGGTTCTTGCCAAGCAATGGAACCGCGATACCGCCCATCCGGTCCACGATCAGGTCGAGCATCAGTGCATAGCCGCGGCGGCGCGACTGCTCAATATGCTGCTCGAGGATCTGCGCAGACAGCCGCGGATAGCGCTGCAGTCGCGCGGCGATCGTCGGCATCAGCGCGTCGATCTCGTTGTCTGGCATCCAGGCGAGCAATGCGAGGCTGCCGGCGCCCGCACCGAGCGGCCGGCGGCTGCCAACCTCCAGGTAGGTCGCGCGGATCGGGAAGCGGCCGAGCTCGACGTCGACGCAGACGGATTCCGCACCGCGCGGAATCGACAGGATCACCGAATCCTCGAATTGGCTCGCGAGGCGGATCAGGCTTGGTCGTGCGATCGGACGAGGGTCCAGCCGCGCGGTGGCCGCGGCACCGAGCACGAAGGCTTCGGCACCGAGCGCATAGTGCTTGGTCTGGGGATCACGCTGCACGAAGCCTTCGCGCGCCAGTGCATCGAGCAGTCGCAGCGCGGTGGCCTTGTCGGTGCCAGAAGCGAGCGCGATGTCGGTAAGCCGCAGGTTGCGGGTGTCGGACATCGCGCGCAGGATCCGGCAGGCCTTTTGCACCGAGGTGTTCGTGTCAGTGCCCTGCGCAGAACCAGGCGCACCGGAGGTGGGCGCCGTCACCGGTTTGCGGGGCGTGCTGCGTCGGGTGACCATCGCGGCAGTCCTTGCTCAATCCGCCGTTGCCGTCGGCTCGGCCGCGAGTCGCTCGGCGGCCATCTCGCGCATCCGTGCGCGCTGCACCTTGGTGCCGTTCGCGCTTGCGGTGGTCGGCAGCGAGTCGACGAACCAAAATCTGGCCGGAGTCTTGAAATTGGCCATCAATTGGCGTGCCGACTCGGTCAGCGACGCTGCGTCAAGGGTGCTGTCCGGCGTGCGCACGACGAACGCCACGCAGCGCGACTGCGCGGCGATCTCGATGCCGATGACTGCAACGTCCGCAACTCCGGGTAGCGTCTTGAGTACATCTTCGATCTCGGCTGGATTCACCAGGAAGCCCCCGAGCCGGATCGCGTCTCCGCGCCGTGTCTCGAACACGAAGCTGCCGTCGGCGCGCAGATGGCCGATGTCGCCGGTGCGAAAGAATCCGTCTGCGCCGATCGCATCGGCGCTGGCTTGAGCGTCATTCAGGTAGCCCGCGAAGTTGCCTCGCGAGGCGATTTCGATCTCACCGCTGACGCCCGGAGCTGCCAGGTCGCCGGACGCGAGGTCGCGGATGCGTACCTGCGCAGACGGGCTTGCCGGTGTGCCGCCGCCACGTACCCGTTCGGCAAGCGGCAGTGCAGCGGACTGTACCGAGAACAGTGCCTGCACTTCGCTCGATCC
>JALRBB010000426.1 GCA_023257915.1 Quisquiliibacterium sp.
CAGATGCAGCCTGCGCGCGCCCTGCTCGACCCACTTAGACGCCATTTCGGCAGGGTCTTCGGAGAATACGGTGACGTCGTTCATGTCACCTTGACGCAGGCGAACACAACGCCCGTCCTTCAGGTCGATCGCAGGAATCAGCAGCATGTCTGGGTAGGCAAAGTCGGCGGGGTGAGCGGGCTGGAAGTGTGCCTTGACGTCAGGAACCGGCCAAAATTTGCCGGAATCCGACTCTCGGCGCTAGGGCTTCCAGTTGATGAAGTTTTCGTAAAGACGCAGCCCGTTGGCCGCACTCTTTTCCGGATGAAACTGGGTGGCAAAAATATTATCCCGGGCCACGGCGCAGGTAAAGACGAGTCCGTAATCGGAGGTCCCGACTGTCAGCTCGTCGAGTGCAGGAACCGCGAAGAAACTATGCACGAAATAAAAGTAGGCACCGTCGGGAACCTGGTTCCAAAGCGGATGCGCCCGGGCCTGGCGGACGCGGTTCCAGCCCATGTGCGGCACCTTCAGGCGTGAGCCATCGGGACGATGCATCGACTCTGGCGCAAAGCGCAGCACCTTGCCGGGAAACACGCCAAGACCGGGCGTATCGCCCTCGGCGCTCCAGTCGAACAGCATTTGTTCGCCGACACAGACACCGAACAGCGGCTTGCTGCGTGCCGCGCGGAGCACCGCATCGCGCAGACCCGATTCATCAAGATGCCGGATGCAGTCCGGCATTGCCCCCTGTCCCGGGAACACGACCCTCTCGGCGGAATCCACGACGCTGGCGTCGCTGGTGACAATCACGCGCGCCTTCGGGGCGACATGCTCGAGGGCCTTGGCCACCGAACGCAGGTTGCCCATGCCATAGTCGACAACCGCAATCACCCCCACAGCCGCTCACTCCGCCAGGCAGCGCCAACAGGCGCAACGATGCCACCGCGCACTACAAGGACTCCTTGGTCGACGGAATGCGACCGCCAAGGCGCGGATCGGGTTCGATTGCGGCACGCAGTGCCCGGGCAAAGGCCTTGAACACGGTTTCGCATTGATGGTGCGCGTTAACGCCGCGCAGGTTGTCGATATGCAGGGTGACTAGTGCGTGATTGACGAAGCCCTGGAAGAATTCGCGAGCGAGATCGACATCGAAATCACCGATCCGGGCGCGAGTAAATTCAACCCCCCACTCAAGCCCGGGGCGCCCAGACAGATCAATGACCACCCGCGACAAGGCCTCATCCAGCGGGACGTAGGCATGACCGTAGCGTCGGATGCCTTTCTTGTCGCCAAGCGCCTTGGTAAACGCCTGACCCAGCGTAATGCCGATGTCCTCGACGGTGTGGTGCGCATCGATGTGCAAGTCGCCACGCGCCGAGATTTCAAGGTCGATCAGGCCGTGGCGAGCGATCTGGTCAAGCATGTGATCCAGGAACGGCACGCCGGAATCGAGGGACGCGATCCCGGTGCCGTCCAGACCGATCTTGACGCGAATCTGGGTCTCGGCGGTGTTGCGCTCGATCTCGGCGCTTCGATTGATAGTCATTTGGCAAGCACCTGTGACAGCGCGCCGACCAGCGCCACGGATTCGGCGGGGGTGCCGATGGTCAGGCGCAGGCAGTTGGCGAGTAAGGAATGCATTTTACCGACGTCCTTGACCAGTACTCCACGATCGAGCAGACCGCGCCAGGTGGCCGGTCCATCGACCACGCGCACCAGCAGGAAGTTGGCCTGCGACGGGTAGACACTGACACCGGAAACCCCGGCAAGCCGCGTAGCCAGTGCTTGCCGCTCATCGCGAATCTTTGCCGCCTGCGCATCGAGTTCGTCGGCATGCTCGATCGCAAACAGCCCCGCCGTCTCGGTCAGCACGTTGATGTTGTACGGCGGGCGGACCTTCTCGAGCTGATCGGTCCAGGCACGAGCACCCGCCAGGTAACCAAGCCGGATGCCGGCCAACCCGAGCTTGGAGACGGTGCGCATCAGAATCAGGTTCGGATATTCGGGCAGGCGCGCCATCCAGGACTTCGCGGCGAATGGCTGGTAGGCCTCGTCGAGCACGACCACCCCGGGTGCCTCGCGAAGGATCGCCTCGATCGCACTGTCATCGAAGCAATTGCCGGTCGGATTGTTCGGATAGGCGAGATAGACGACCGCGGGCCGATGCTGGCGGATCGCAGCAAGCATCGCCGGCAGATCGAGCGAAAAATCTTCGGCGAGCGGCACCCCGATAAAGCCACAGCCGGCAAGACGAGCGGACATCTCGTACATCACGAAGGAAGGAGCAGGCGCGAGGACGCAAGCACCCGGCTGCGCGATCGCAACCGACAACATCGAGATCAGTTCGTCGGAACCGTTGCCCAGCACCAATTCGAAGCCAGCGGGCACGCCAAAGCGCGCAGCGATCGCCTGTTTGAGCCTCGCATAGCTGGGAACCGGATAGCGATTGAGCGCGACCTGCGCCAGACGGCGGCCGAGTTCATCGCGCAATCCCTGCGGCAGCTGATACGGATTTTCCATCGCGTCGAGCTTGACCAGGCCGGTGGAATCCGGGACGTGATACGCGGACATCGCACGCACATCGGCGCGCAAGACACGCTCGACGTAGCTGCTGGCGTCCAGCCGATCGGCTGCATGGCTCATGCCGGCTCCTGAATGTTCAACTCGACAGGCGCATCCGAGCGCTGGCTGCGTGCGCCTGAAGGCCTTCGCCATCGGCCAGCGTGCCAGCGATCTGACCGAGCACCTGCGCGCCCTCGCGCGAGACTTCGATAATGCTCGAGCGCTTCTGGAAGTCGTAGACACCCAGCGGCGAGGAAAAGCGTGCAGTGCGCATCGTCGGCAGCACATGATTTGGGCCGGCGCAGTAATCGCCAAGCGATTCGGATGACCAGGGACCGAGGAACAATGCACCGGCATGCCGGATCTGCTCTGCCCACGCAGCCGCATCACGTGCCGAAATCTCCAGGTGCTCGGGAGCAATCCGCGACGCAATCTCGCAGGCCTCACGCATGTCGCGCACCTTGATCAGCGCTCCACGATCAGCCAGCGACCTTGCAATCGTCTCGCGACGCTGCATCTGCGGCAGCAATCGGGTGATCGCCCGATGCACCTGGTCGATGTAGTCGGCGTCCGGGCACAGCAGGATCGACTGCGCCATTTCGTCATGCTCGGCCTGCGAGAACAGGTCCATCGCGACCCAGTCGGGTTCGGTACTGCCATCGGCAAGAATCAGGATCTCGCTCGGCCCGGCAATCATGTCGATGCCGACCGTGCCAAACACCCGCCGCTTGGCCTCCGCCACGTAGGCATTGCCCGGACCGACGATCTTGTCGACTGCCGGGACGGTCGCAGTGCCATACGCCAGCGCTCCGACCGCCTGCGCTCCGCCAATCGTGAATACCCGATCGACACCCGCAATCGCAGCGGCGGCCAGCACCATGCCGTTGCGCACGCCGTCCGGGGTTGGAACAACCATGATCAGTTCGGGAACTCCCGCGACCTTCGCCGGAATGGCGTTCATCAACACCGACGAAGGATAGGCGGCCTTGCCCCCAGGCACATACAGACCCACACGGTCGAGCGCAGTCACACGCTGGCCGAGCCGAGTGCCATCCGGCTCGGTATAGCTCCAGGAGTCGGCACGCTGACGATCATGAAACAGGCGCACGCGCGTCGCTGCAGCCTGCAGCGCATCACGGCGAACCGGATCGAGCGCATCGAGTGCCTGCTGGAGATCCTCGCGCGACAGTTCGAGCGCCGCAGCATTCGCCACGTCGAGCCTGTCGAAGCGGCGCGTGTACTCGAGCAGCGCTTCATCGCCACGCGCGCGGACATCGGCCAGGATCTGTGCGACCGTCTGCTCGATCCGGGAGTCCTGGGTGGCCTCGTAGGCGAGCAGGCGTGTCAGGCTCTGTTCGAAGTCGGAGTTCTCACTGTCCAGGCGGCTGATTTCGGCAAGCTGCATCTTGGCTCAACCCTGGTCGACGGCCTGCGCGAGGGCGGCCAACAGCGGCCGGATCTGCGTCGCCTTTGTTTTCAGTGAGGCCTGATTGACGATCAGGCGAGACGAGATCGGCATGATCTCCTCGACCTCGACCAGATTGTTTGCCTTGAGCGTACTGCCGGTGCTGACGATGTCGACGATCGCATCGGCCAGCCCCACCAGCGGAGCCAGTTCCATCGAGCCGTACAGCTTGATCAGGTCGACATGCACGCCCTTGTCGGCGAAGTGGCGGCGTGCGGTCTCGACGAACTTGGTCGCGACCCGCAGCCGTGCGCCGCGACGCACCGCGGATGCATAGTCGAAGTCGCGCGCAGCAGCGACGCACATCCGGCAGCGTCCGATCCGCAGATCGATCGGCTGGTACAGCCCGTCGCCGCCGTGCTCGAGCAGAACATCCTTGCCGGCAACACCCAGGTCGGCGGCACCGTACTGCACGTAGGTTGGAACGTCGCTGGCCCGCACGACGATCATTCGCAGCTGTGGATCGCCGGTGGGCAGAATCAGGCGACGTGACTCGATCACCGATGGGTCGACCGCGATGCCGGCCGCGGCCAGCAGCGGAACCGTGTCGTCAAAAATGCGCCCCTTGGACAGCGCAAGCGTGATCATCGAGTTGCCTTCCATGGTTCTGCTCAGGCGAGCCTGCGGATCCGTGCGCCGACTGCCGACAGCTTCGCTTCCATCGACTCGTAGCCACGGTCAAGGTGGTAGATCCGATCGACGACGGTTTCACCATCGGCAACGAGCCCGGCGATCACCAGGCCGGCCGAAGCGCGCAGGTCTGTCGCCATGACCGCCGCACCGGACAGACGCTCGACACCGCGCACGATCGCGGTATTGCCTTCGATGGCGATATCGGCGCCAAGACGCTGCATCTCGAGCACATGCATGAAGCGGTTCTCGAAGATGGTTTCAGTGATGATGCCGGTTCCCTGCGCGATCGTGTTCAGCGCCATCAGCTGCGCCTGCATGTCGGTGGCGAAACCGGGAAATGGCGCAGTGCGCAGATCCACCGCCGAGGGACGGCGCTTCATCGACAGCTCGATCCAGTCGTCCCCGCACAGGATTTCAGCACCGGTTTCACGCAATTTGTCGAGCGTCGCGTCCATCGTGGACGGCGACGCACCGGTCAGCCGCAAGCGGCCACCGGTGGCGGCAACCGCACAAAGAAAGGTACCCGCCTCGATGCGATCGGGCATCACCCGATGACTGGCTCCGTGCAATGCGGCGACGCCCTGAACCACGATCCGGTCGGTGCCGGCTCCCTGGATACGGGCGCCCATTGCAACCAGTGCCTGGGCCAGGTCGACAACCTCGGGTTCGCGCGCAGCGTTCTCGATGACGGTCTCACCCTGCGCCAGCGTCGCGGCCATCATCAGGTTCTCGGTGCCGGTGACGGTGACCATGTCGGTCACGATTCGTGCGCCCCGAAGCCTCGAGGCCCGGGCAACGACATAGCCGTGCTCGATCTCGATGGCGGCACCCATCGCCTGCAAACCCTTGATGTGCTGATCGACCGGGCGCTGACCGATCGCGCAGCCGCCTGGCAAGGACACCCGTGCTTCACCAAAGCGCGCCAGCAGCGGACCGAGCACCAGGATCGACGCACGCATCGTGCGCACCAGTTCGTACGGTGCGTCAGGCGAATCAACGCGGCTCGCATCGAGGCTGACGCAGTCACCCTCATGTGAACAGCGCACCCCCATGCCGGACAGCAACTTGAGCGTAGTTGCGACGTCCTTGAGCCGGGGGACATTCGAGACGAGCAGCGGCTCGGCCGTCAGCAGGCCGGCCGCGAGAATCGGAAGCGCGGCATTCTTGGCCCCCGAGACCGCAATGCTGCCGGTGAGCTGCCGCCCACCCTCGATGCAAAGTTTGTCCATCAGGCCTTGGACCCGGCGTACTCGTCCGGAGTCAACGTCTTCATCGACAGCGCGTGGATTTCCTCGCGCATCCGGTCGCCCAGCGCCTGGTAGACGAGCTGGTGGCGCTGCACGAGCCGCTTGCCCTCGAACAGCGGCGACACGATCAGTGCCTCAAAATGGCGACCGTCACCCTGCACCTGCAAGGTGTCGCATGCAAGCCCTTCGGCGATATAACGTCTGACGTCGTCTGGGGTGACCATCGGGGTATTCCGCAAGTTGTCTGGGGCAGCACCGGCAGCGACTGCCGGCGGTGTGCATGGCCTTTCAGTGCCGCAGTTTGTAACCGCTGCGCATCAGCGCGAGCGTGCCCGCCGCAGCGATCACGAGCGTGCACAGCATCACGACCAGGCTGGTCATCGGCTCCACGTCCGAAGCGCCGAAAAACCCGTAGCGGAAACCGTCGACCATGTAGAAAAACGGGTTCAAGTGCGAGACCGCCTGCCAGAACTCTGGCAGCGTTTGCACCGAATAAAAAACGCCGGACAGGAAAGTGGCCGGCATCACGATGAAATTCTGAAACGCCGCGATCTGGTCGAATTTGTCAGCCCAAATCCCGGCAACCAGGCCAATTGTACCGAGAATCGCGCTGCCCAGCACCGCGAAGACGACGATCCAGAGCGGATGCGCGAAGCTCAGATGGGCGAACCAGGCAGTGACCAGAAAAACACCGCCGCCAACGACCAGCCC
>JALRBB010000436.1 GCA_023257915.1 Quisquiliibacterium sp.
GCGGCAAGACCACCACGCTGCGGATGATCGCCGGCTTCATTCCGCCTACCGGTGGCACGATCGAGGTCGACGGCAAGCTGGTTTCGTCGGCCGGTTCCTGCCTGCCGCCTGAAAAGCGGCAGATGTCGATGATCTTCCAGAGTTACGCGATCTGGCCGAACATGACGGTGGCCGAGAACGTGGCCTTTGGCCTGAAACTGCGCAAGATCGATCCGGCCGAGATCCGCCGGCGGGTCGATGAGATCCTCGAGGTGGTGCAGATGGGGGCGCTGCGAGATCGCTACCCGGCTGAGCTCTCGGGTGGCCAACAGCAGCGCGTGTCGCTGGCGCGCGCGATCGTCGTCAAGCCCTCGGTGCTGCTGCTCGACGAGCCGCTGTCGAACCTCGACGCGAACCTGCGCGAGGAGATGCGCTTTGAGATCCGTCGCCTGCATGACGAGTTCAAGATCACGATGGTCTACGTCACCCATGATCAGGCCGAGGCGATGGTCACCTCGGACCGGATTGCGGTGATGAACAAAGGCCGCATCGAACGAATCGATGTGCCGTTCGAGGTCTATCGCCGGCCGGAAACCCGCTTCGTCGCCGGCTTCATCGGTCGGACCAATTTCCTCGATGGTCGCCACGAGAACGGTCGAGTGCAATTCGAGGGCTTCTCGGTGCCGGGTGATGCCTTGGATCATGACGGTCCGCTGCCGGCGCAGGTGCATGTGTCGGCCCGTCCGCAGAGCCTGCATCTGCATCATTCCCGTCCGGCCGACGCACCGGACCGGTGCTACGCCGCCGCAGTGGTGCAACGGCGCGCCTACCTCGGCGAATACTGGGACTACCATGTGGTGTTGCAGGGGGCGACCGAGCCCTTGCGTGTGACTGCCCGTCCGCAGGAGGTGTTCCAGGTCGGCGAACAGGTGCAGCTCGAGATCGATACCCGGCAACTGACCGTGCTGCGCTAAGCACCAACGAAGGTGCCGCAAGGCGGTCCGCGCGGCCGTTAAAAAGGACAGGAGCAACAGGCATGACTTTGCCGCTGGAAGGCGTGCGGGTTCTGGACCTCACCAATGTGATGGCAGGCCCGTATTGCACGATGGTGCTCGGCGACATGGGCGCCGACGTGATCAAGATCGAGGCGTTTCCCGGCGGCGATTCGTCGCGTCGCTTCACGCCGCAGGTCAACGGCGAGTCTTACTGTTTCGCGGTTCTGAATCGCAACAAGAAGAGTCTGGCGCTCGACATGAAGAGCGCCCAAGGCAAAGAGATCTTCAACAAGCTCGCCGCCAAGGCCGACATCATCACCGAGAATTTCCGGCCTGGCGTGGTGCGCAAGCTTGGCATCGACTACGACAGCGTCGCCAAATTCAATCCGGCCGTGGTCTACGCCTCCATGTCCGGCTTTGGCCAGACAGGGCCTTACGGACAAAAGGGCGGCTTCGACATCATTGCGCAGGGCATGTCCGGGATCATGATGATGACCGGATATCCGGGCGGGCGTCCGGCCAAGGTTGGCATTGCGATGAATGACATCGCCAGTGGCGTCACCGCGCTGTATGGGATTCTTGGCGCGTACATCGGCAGGCTGCGCAACGGCAAGGGCCAGTACCTGGAAACCTCGCTGCTGGAAGCCGGACTTGCCTGGACACAATGGGAGTTCGGCGCCTACTTCGGCGCGGGAGAGCTGCCCAGCGCCACCGGAACCCGTCATCGTCGCTCGGCGCCCTATCAGGCCTACCGTACGCAGGATGGCTATGTGACCGTTGGCGCGAACAATGCCAAGCTGTGGCAGAACTTCTGCAACATCGTCTGCGACAAGCCTGAGTGGCTGCACGACCCGCGCTTTGCAACCGACGTCGCGCGACTCGAGAATGTTGATGCGCTGGAGGCTGAAATCGAGGCGCTGTTCAGCTCTGCGCCCACCGAGCATTGGGTCGGCTTGCTCGACAAGGCCGAGGTACCGGGCGGGCCGGTGTATCGCTATGAGCAGATCCTGCACGATCCGCACATCAAGGCGCGCCAGATGGTGGTCGACATCGACCATCCGAAGATCGGACCGATGAAAACGCTGGGTTTGCCGATCAAGAGCACCGGCGAGCTGACCGCGATTCGTCAGCCGGCGCCACTGCTCGGGCAGCATTCGGCCCAGGTGCTGGAGGATCTCGGTTACTCGGCCAGCGATGTGGCCGCGCTGTTCGACGCGAAGGTAGTGTTCGACGCAGAGCGGGCTTAGCGCCGGGTGATCAGAACCACCCCGGCGGCCGCGCAAGCCAGCGCGATCGCATGCGCCGTCGTGAAAGTCTCGCCCAGCACCCCGACGGCGACCGCACTGGCCGCCAGTGGCATCGCGATCGTGAACACGCCGCTATGGCTGGCCGGCACATGCTTCAGACCCGACAGCCACAGCCAGGTCGATAGCATGCTGGCTGCGATCGCGTAGAACACCAGCAGCGACCAGATGCCGGGGCTAAGCGATCCAAAGTCGAAGTCCTGGGCCTGCCACAGTCCGAACGGCGTCATCAGCGCCAGGCCGAACAGGTTGATCAGCGCCGAGATTCGCATCGCCGACAGCGTTGCGGTCAGACGCTTGCCGATCACCACATAGATCGCCTCGCAGAAGACACAGGCCAGCACCAGCAGGTTGCCGAGCAGGGACCAGTCGCCGGATGCGCCGGCCGGCGCTCGCCCAACCGACAGGATCGCGACGCCCGATATCGCCAGGCCGATCGCAAGCCAGCCCTTGCCCGTCAGGCGTTCGCGCAACAATCCCCACGACAGCAGCGCCACGGCTGCCGGCAGCATCGCCAGGATCACGCCGGCTGCGCTGGCCGATGTCATCGCGACCCCGTTCAGCATGAAGATCGAGAAC
>JALRBB010000481.1 GCA_023257915.1 Quisquiliibacterium sp.
CAATACCTCGCACAAGGTGCGTGCATGGCGATGGAAGACGCCGTCACGCTGGGTCAGGCGCTGCGGGTGAATGACAATCGCTTGCCCGAAGCGCTTGCGCTGTACCAGCGCTCACGCGTTGCTCGCACCGCTCGTATCGTGCTGTCGGCACGCGAGATGGGACGCATCTTCCATGCGCAGGGTGTCGAGCGACTGGTTCGCAACGACTTGTGGAGGGGGCGAACGCCCGAGCGCTTCTACGACGCGCTTGAATGGCTGTACGGCTGGAATGTCGAGAACTGCCTGGCCCGGTGAGCCAGCGCTCCGGAACGATCAACCCGTACGGCTTCTCTCAGCGCGCTCGACACGCCGCTGGCGATCAGCACAGTACACGCCGC
Source organism: Quisquiliibacterium sp. (assembly GCA_023257915.1). Lineage (GTDB taxonomy): Bacteria > Pseudomonadota > Gammaproteobacteria > Burkholderiales > Burkholderiaceae_E > Quisquiliibacterium. Next base: position 378 of record JALRBB010000481.1, read on the forward strand.
TGGCGATCAGGATCGTGATGCCGACAAGCGTCAATCCATCAGGAAGGTGGCCGAAGACGAGATAGCCGGCCACCACGACCCAGACAAGCTGCGCATAGGTGAACGGCGCCAGCTGCGAGGCCGGCGCATACTGAAACGCCTTGATCAGGGTCAGATGGCTGGCGACGCTGAGAATCCCGCCGATGAAGATCAGCACCAGATGCCAGGGATCAGAGGGAATCTGCGGCTCGGTCATGAAACCGATGCCGTACAGCACCAGCCCGACCAGCCCCGGATAAAAGATCAGCGAGACCGGGTTTTCGACCCCGGTCAGCCGTCGGGTCATCACCTGATACACCGCAAACAGCGTCGCCGTCAGAAGCGGTAGCAACGCCGCCCAGGAAAAGACCGCGCTGCCTGGGCGAATGATCAACAACACCGCGCCAAACGAACACCCAATCGCAATCCAGCGACCAAGCTCCACTTTCTCGCCAAGCAGCCTGACTGCCAGCAAGGTGACGAGGATTGGCGAGATGAAGGTGATCGACGAGACCTCAGGCAGGGGTAAATAGCGCAGCGCGGTCGCGAAGAAAAAACTCGAGGCAATCAGCAGCGTACCGCGCAGGATATGCACCCGCAGCCGGCTGGTCTTGATGACGGCAACGCCATAGCGCGGTAACAACACGGCACACAGCAGGCCGACGTGCACAATAAAGCGAAGCCACATCACCACACTGACCGGATAGTGCACGACCAGCAGTTTGGTCGTCGTATCCATCGCGACGAACAGCATCACCGCCAGCAGCACCAGCATCATGCCGCGCAAACTGCCGAGCTTGCGCAAGCGCTGTTCGAGCGCCGCAGCTTGTGTCCCGATCCGGTTGCGGCAAGATGCGGGAATGACAGCTCGCAGCAAGCGCGCACCAGGGGATGATTTCTGAGCACTCATGCGGCGCGCATTCTAGCGATACCCATGGATTCTTCACCTTCGGGCATCATGTCTGCTGCCCCCAGGACCTAGGTATGGAACATTCATTCAAAGGCAACAAGAGCCACCTTCCGACCAAACCCTGCGTTGCCTGTGGTCGCCCGATGACCTGGCGCAAAGCCTGGTCGCGCAACTGGGACGAGGTGAAATACTGCTCTGAGCGCTGCAGGCGCTCGCCGCGACAGGCGCATCAACAAGCATGACCGCAATGCCCGTACGTCATCTGGTGCTGGTGTTGGGCGACCAACTCGATCTGGAGTCCAGCGCCTTCGACGGCTTTGATGCAACTTGCGACGCAGTCTGGATGGCCGAGGTCCGCGAGGAATCGACCCACGTCCCTTCGCACAAGGCCCGAATTGCGCTGTTCCTGAGTGCCATGCGGCACTTCGCCGAGAGCTTGCGTGAACGCGGCTGGTCCTTGCACTACCGACGATTGGACGATGACGACAATGCCGGCAGCCTGGCCGCCGAACTGGCGCACAGCATTGTCAGGCTGCGCCCTGAACGGCTGATCATGTCGGCGCCCGGCGACTGGCGCGTACTGCAATCGCTCAGACAAATTGTCAGCACACATCAACTGGAGCTGGAGATCCGAGACGATCGTCATTTCCTGACCACGATTCGCGACTTTTCCGCTCATGCAGCCGGCCGAAAGCAACTACGGCAGGAATATTTTTATCGTGAACTGCGCCGACGCTTCGATATTCTGATGGATAACGGCAAGCCCGTCGGCGGCCAGTGGAATTACGACCAGGAGAACCGCTCCGCCTTTCCAGCCGAGGGACCGCGCGATGTGCCTGCACCCTGCCGATTCGAACCCGATGCGATCACCCGCGAAGTCATCGCCCTGGTGGAACGCGAATTTCCGGATCATCCCGGATCGCTGACGAGCTTCGCCTGGCCAAGCACCCGCGCACAGGCCTTGCAATGTCTTGAAGACTTCATCACGAACCGCTTGCCTTCGTTCGGGCGTTATCAGGACGCCATGTGGCAAGGCCAGGTCTGGCTGTATCACTCTCATCTTTCCTGCGCATTGAACTTGAAGCTGATTCGCCCGCTCGAAGTCGTCGATGCCGCACAGCAGGCGTGGAGGGATGGCAAGGCGTCGCTAGCCAGTACCGAAGGATTCATCCGCCAAGTGATCGGCTGGCGCGAATATGTGCGCGGCATTTACTGGACGCAGATGCCAGGCTATCTGGAGCGCAATGCGCTCAATGCCAAGGCCAGGCTGCCCGCCGTGTACTGGCACGGGAAGACCTCCATGGCCTGCCTGGCAGACGCGGTCAGCAGCACGCTCGAGCATGGCTACGCCCATCACATCCAGCGTCTGATGGTCACCGGCCTGTATGCATTGCTCTACGGTGTTGATCCGCGCGAGATCCATGGCTGGTATCTGGCGATGTACGTCGATGCGGTCGAGTGGGTAGAACTGCCCAACACCCTGGGCATGAGTCAGTATGCCGACGGCGGGCTGATGGCAAGCAAGCCCTACGTGGCCAGCGGTAAGTACATTGCCAGGATGAGCAACTACTGCAAGGCTTGCCCGTACGATCCCGCCATGTCGGTCGGCGCCAAGGCTTGTCCGATGACGACCCTGTACTGGGATTTTCTGATCCGCCATGAAGTCAAACTCGGTGACACCCCGCGCCTGGCTTGAGTCCTCACCATACTCATCAATAATCTGTCGATACACCTGCTTGTCGGTGTCCTCGACCGTTCTTGCGTCCACCTGCCTTGTGCGCCAAAAGTCACGCTTGGCGTGAAAGCACTCAAAGAAGTACCCCGTGTTGCGTCGCGGGTTACTGAACGCGAACCGTGGAGCCAACCGAGACGTCGTCGAGCGAACTCGCCACCATGGCGAAAGCCTCTTTGGGAACCTTGTTTTTCAGGCAACTTCCGAAAAGTTGAGATTGTGTCTCAACTTCATGCACCAGTTTAGAACCTTT
>JALRBB010000549.1 GCA_023257915.1 Quisquiliibacterium sp.
CGGCTGGGCGATCCGCATCATGTTGATCACCTTGGGGACGGCGCTCGAGCCCCCAGATTGACCACGCCTTGAATCAGCAGACACCTTCAATGCGGCTCCAGGATCGACATCCTGATTGCCAGCGGTAATGGGCAGGGTAAATCCGCGGCTGAATGTTCGTGCGAAGGCTTCTGCAATCGACATCGCATAGTCAGCCATCAGTGCGCTGGATACGGACCCCGACAGCACTACTGCGTCGGCAGCGGTATGCACGGTGATGCCGGTCTCGGAGGGCAGCAACTCACGTAAACGATCGGCCAGGGCGACCGAATCCATACTGACCCCGATGTCGATGATGGTCGTGGGCCCACCCTTGCGCCACAGGATCACATTCGTCGAACCGAAGGTCTTGCCGAGCAAGTACAACTCGCGCGAACTGATGAGTGTGACGTCGGCGACCGCCGGATTGCCGACCGAAATACGCTCGATCGGGCTGGGCAGGCGCATTAGCACCGACTTGCCGATGGTGATGCTCATCGACGGGCCGACTTCAGCGGGCATGGCATTGTCCGCAGCAGCGGATGCAACCCGTTGCGAGGAACTCATCGTGCCCTTGTTCACGATGGCGGCACTGCTACCCTGCTGAGCTTGTGCCATCTCGAGAAACCCCAAGCTCACGAGGACGACAGAAATGACTGCTACGAGACGTTTCATCCGGATTCTCCCTGTCGTTCTCTCAGAAGCGCGCCGATGAGCGCTGCACGCCACGGATCACCTCGACCACCTCATCCTTGGGGGGCGGCGGACGGTAACGGCGCTTGGGCGGCGACGCAGCGGTCACTGGCGCAGCTGCGACCGGAGCGGGAGGAGGCGGCGCCTTGTGGCCCAGAAGATCGTCCTTGCGCACCCCTTCGGTTAGGGTTGGGTTCGCGTCGATCTGGTTGCGCAATGCCAACGATAAGGTGCCGACACTGCGGGCAAGATCGAGTTTTTCGGCTTCCTGCGGCGTAACCTCCAGCGTGACGGCGTTCACCACTTTGGGCTTGGTGTCGTCGCGACTGGCCTCCTGCGCCACAGCAAGCACCAATATTTTCTCGAGCACGATCTTGGAAACTTGCTGTTTGCGATCGTCCTGCATGCTGACCATCACGTCGACATAATTGCCCGGCAGTGCGAAACCGGCGACGCCTACCACCTCGTTCACGCGCACCGTCAACGCGCGCTTGCCTTGCGGGATCACGGCCGACAAACCGCCCTTGGTTCCGACTGGAGCGAGCTTGGCCTCAAGCACCGGCTCGCCGCGCTGCATCGCCACAATCACGACGCGGCCTTCAAGCTCTTTGAGATCCTTGAATGAGCCACTCGGCACCGCCGACGACGGCCAGGGCACCATCTGCAGCAGGTTGGCGGTGATCGGCTGACCCAGGCCAACGTCGCGGCTGGCCACCGCGATCTGGGAGGAGACCACCTGGGTTTGCTGCGTCAGCCAGCGTCCTGCGAGGATCACCGCCGCAACACCGGTGATCAGCGCAAACGCCAGCATGATCAATGCTCTTGAGCCTCTCATGTTTTCACCTCAATTGGTCCAGTGTCGGCGCTTGGCCATCGTCTTGATCGGGCGCGAAGTAGAGATTCCATGCCCAGCGCAAGCCCTCGCGAGTCAGCCGTGCATCCCTCCCCTCAAAGACGGCCTTATCCCGCAACTTGGCGATCAGGTCGTACGGGATTGCCGGGTAAAGCGGCATTGCCTGAACCTGGTGCAACTCCTCGATCAACCAGGCCGCCATCTCTTGCACATACGGAACACCCGTCCTGATGCAAGCCTGCTGAATCACTTTGCGATACGAGGCTGCATCCAGCGGACCGAGATGAATCTTGTAGCCAAGCCGGCGCACGAAGGCAGGATCGCCCAGGGCTGAGGGGGCAAGATTCGAGGAGAACAGGACCTTGACGTCGAAGGGCACCTCGAATTTGAAGCCGGTATGCAGGGCCATA
>JALRBB010000232.1 GCA_023257915.1 Quisquiliibacterium sp.
TGCGTGCGATCAGTCGTTCGACCAATCCACCCATGGTTTCGATGCCCAGTGACAGCGGGATCACGTCCAGCAACAGCCAGTCATCATCGGCGCTGCGGTTGCCTGCGAGCAGGTTCGCCTGAATGGACGCGCCAAGGGCGACGACCTTATCCGGATCAAGGTCGGTCAATGGCGGTTTGCCAAACATCTGGGCGACAGCCGCACGCACCTGCGGCATGCGGGTTGCGCCGCCCACGAGCACGACGCCCGATACTTGATCCGCGCCAAGCTTGGCATCGCGCAATACCCGACGAGTTGCACTGAGCGTGCGATCAAGCAGCGCACGGGTGATCTGCTCGAAGCGTTGCTGCGACAGCGGCAATGTGACCCGGGTTGCATCGGAAAGACGTACCGAATAGGTGGCGACCGGATGCTCGCTGAGGGCTTCCTTGGCACGCCTGGCCTCGAGCAGCATCGCTCGCAGGTCGCCAGAGGTCAGCACACCACTGGCCAGTGCGGAATCGATCACGCTGGAGCCAGCAGTCTGTTGATGTTCGACGGTCCCGGTCTCTTCGAGCGCCCATTCGACGATCGCGCGGTCAAAATCATCGCCACCGAGCGCGCTGTCGCCGCCCGTCGCAATCACTTCGAACACGCCCTTGGTCAGCCGAAGCATCGACACATCAAAGGTTCCGCCGCCCAGGTCATAGACCACGAACAGGCCTTCGGCGCCGTTGTCCAGTCCATAGGCGACCGCAGCCGCGGTCGGCTCGTTGAGCAGCCTGAGAACCTCCAAGCCTGCCAGCCGGGCAGCATCCTTGGTCGCCTGTCGCTGCGCGTCATCGAAATAGGCCGGGACGGTGATCACTGCACCGACCAGCTCCCCACCCAACGACTGCTCGGCGCGAACCCGCAAGACACGCAGGATCTCAGCGGAAACCTCGACCGGACTCTTCTCCCCGGCCCGGGTGCGCAGTTTGACCATCCCTGGCGCATCGACGAATTCGTAGGGCGAGCGCAATTGGCGTGCATCCTCGAGCCCCCTGCCCATGAAGCGCTTGGCCGAGACGATCGTGTTGTGCGGATCGACTGCCGCCAGGCGCATCGCTTCTTCGCCGACATCCAGGCGACCGTCTTCTCGATAGCGCACCACCGACGGCAGCAACAGATGCCCCTCTTCGTCGGCAAGTACTTCGGGAACCCCATGCCGAACGGTAGCCACCAGCGAGTTGGTGGTACCAAGGTCGATGCCAATTGCGAGCCGCCGCTGGTGCGGCTCGGGAGACATTCCGGGTTCAGAAATCTGAAGAAGTGCCATCGATCATTCCAGCCAGTCAGCTCGTCTCGAGCCGGTCTTCGAAATCGGTGAGATCCTCGTCGAACCTCTCGACGAACATCAGTTGTCGCACGAGCCCCGACGCCTGGGAAAACTCTTGTCGACGATCCAGCGCATCGGCCAGTTCGGCAAGAAGCGCCGCGCGCGTCTGGTCAATCTGCCCACGAAGCACCGCAAGTGGCGCACCCGCCTCGCCCGGCTCCATCGACGCCAGTTGCTCGAGCTGCTCGCGCCATTCCATCTGCGTCAACAGAAACTCGCCAGGCATTGCGGTGTTTGAGTGCACCTGCGGATCGGCACCGTGCAATTCGCACAAATACGCAGCCCGCAACAGCGGATCGCGCAAGGTGCGATACGCCTCATTGGCCTGCGTGGCCAGTTGCATCGCAATGCGTCGCTCGGTATCGGTGCCAGCGCCGAAGCGATCCGGATGCACCGCCGACTGTACTCGCCGAAAGGCCGAATCGAGCGCCTCGCGATCGATCGCAAACCCTTCGGACAAGCCGAACAATTCAAAATGGGAGCTGTTCAGAGCCTTCATCGTGCAAATGAAGAGGCGGCCTTTTGGCCGCCTCGCGCAATCGCCACCCGCAACGCAGCCGAGGCCGGTTGCCGGTGGGGTTCAGACGTTGAACGACTCGCCGCAGCCGCACTCGCTCTTGGAGTTCGGATTGTTGAAGCGAAAACCTTCGTTCAAGCCTTCACGGACAAAGTCGAGTTCGGTTCCGTCGATGTACGGGAGACTTTTCGGATCCACGAACACCTTGACACCGAAACTCTCGAATTGCATGTCTTCGGGGTTCTCGGCGTCAGCAAATTCCAGCTTGTAAGCCATGCCGGAACAACCGGTTGTCTTGACGCCCAGTCGCAGGCCAAGGCCTTTGCCGCGCTTGGCGATATAGCTGCCGACGTGACGTGCCGCGCTTTCGGTAAGAGTGATCGCCATTGCCGCCCCTCAGGCCGCCGCCCGCGCGGCGTCCGCCCCTTCCGCCGCACCGTGCTTCTGGCGGTAGTCGTCAATCGCAGCCTTGATCGCGTCTTCGGCCAGGATCGAGCAGTGAATCTTGACCGGCGGCAGCGCCAGTTCTTCAGCGATCTGGGTGTTCTTGAGCTGCATTGCCTGATCAAGCGACTTGCCCTTGACCCATTCGGTGACGAGTGATGAGGACGCAATCGCCGAACCACAGCCATAGGTCTTGAACTTTGCATCTTCGATGATGCCGTCGTCATTGACCTTGATCTGCAACTTCATCACGTCGCCGCAGGCCGGTGCTCCGACCATGCCGGTGCCGACATGCGGGTCAGCCTTGTCGAACGCACCGACGTTGCGAGGGTTTTCGTAGTGGTCGATAACCTTTTCGCTGTAAGCCATTGATTGCTCCCAGTGTGATTCGTGTGTTTCAGGTTTGAGGCGCGATGTTCTACTGAATCAGGTTCGACTCGAACCGGCTCAGTGAGCAGCCCATTGCACCTTGCTCAAATCGACGCCGTCGAGATGCATCTCCCACAGCGGAGACATCTCGCGCAGTTTTCCAACTTTCGCGTTGATCAAATCGATCGCGAAGTCTACCTCTTCCTCGGTCGTGAACCGTCCGATCGTGAAGCGAATCGAACTGTGCGCGAGTTCGTCGCTGCGCCCGAGCGCACGAAGAACGTAGGAAGGTTCCAGACTGGCCGAGGTACAGGCCGACCCGCTGGAGACCGCAACGTCCTTGATCGCCATGATGAGGGACTCGCCCTCGACGAAGTTGAAGCTCAGGTTCAGGTTGTGCGGAACGCGGCGCTCCATATCACCGTTGACATAGACCTCGTCCATGCGCGTCAGTCCGCGCAGCAGCTTGTCGCGCAGCATCCGGATGCGATCGTTCTCATTAGCCATTTCCTCGCCCGCGATCCGGAACGCTTCGCCCATGCCGACGATCTGATGCGTCGGCAATGTGCCACTGCGAAAACCACGTTCGTGACCGCCGCCATGGATCTGGGCTTCGATGCGAATTCTGGGCTTGCGCTGGATATACAGCGCACCGACGCCCTTTGGCCCATACGTCTTGTGCGCCGAGAACGACATCAGATCGACCTTCAGGCTAGCCAGGTCGATTGGCAGCTTGCCGGTCGCCTGAGCCGAATCAACATGGAACAGGACTCCACGCTCCCGGCAGATTTCCCCCATCGCGGGAATATCCTGGATGACGCCAATCTCGTTGTTTACGTACATCACCGAGGCAAGAATCGTGTCCTTGCGCAAGGACTGCGTAAACACGTCAAGCCCGACCATGCCGTTCTCGTCGACGTCCAGATACGTGACCTCGAAGCCCTCTCGCTCCAGTTCGCGCATTGTGTCAAGCGTCGCCTTGTGCTCGGTCTTGACGGTCACCAGATGCCGACCACGCTCCTTGTAGAAATGCGCGGCCCCCTTGACTGCCAGGTTGATCGATTCGGTAGCCCCGGAGGTCCAGACGATTTCGCGCGGGTCCGCCCCGACCAGCGCAGCAACCTGCGCGCGGGCAGTTTCAACCGCGGATTCAGCGCCCCAGCCAAAGGCATGGCTGCGCGAGGCCGGATTGCCGAACTGTTCGCGCAGAAAGGGGACCATTTTGTCTACGACACGCGGATCCACCGGTGTGGTGGCCGAATAGTCAAGGTATACAGGCAGTGCCAACATTCAAAACTCCGAAACCGGATCGCTACGATGCGATTTGATCAAACTGCACGAGTCGCCCGGGTGCCATCGACCCGGATCGGCTGCAGCGTGGAGGTGGGGAATTCCAGGGCTGCGCGATGTTCACGGAGCACCGAGACCGACTGCTTTGGAGCACTTTGCGAATCCCGGGAACGCTGCTGCTCGACCAGTTCCCCCAGGGTTACCGAATCCAGATAATCGATCATTCGCTTGTTCAGATTTGCCCACAGTTCGTGAGTCATGCAGGGACCAGCCTCATCATGGCAATTGCCCTGCCCGCCACACTGGGTCGCGTCAAGCGGCTCATCGACCGCGAAGATCACATCGGCAACCGTGATTTCCTTCATCGAACGGGCGAGGCTATAGCCACCACCCGGACCGCGCGTGCTTTCCACCAGTTCATGACGACGAAGTTTCCCGAACAACTGCTCAAGGTAAGACAGGGAAATCTTCTGGCGCTGACTGATCCCGGCGAGCGTGACAGGCCCCTGATGCTGTCGCATCGACAGATCGATCATCGCGGTGACCGCAAAACGTCCCTTGGTCGTGAGTCTCATGGCGTTCTCCAGCAAAGCCCGAGAAATTTGGTCAAGTTTAGTAAACCCGACCAAATTTGTCAACAAACCCTGGACCGACACCCGTCTGTCCAGGACAACAGGCGCGATGCTAACCAAAACCCTAGCGTTTCAGTAGGACATATTTTGTTCAAAGTGTTTAACCCGATGCATGCCCAATCGGCGCGACGCCTCAAAAAAAAAACCGGCGCAGTGCGCCGGTCTGGGTGAGGTTTGTGGATGCGTCAGGCCGCGGCCACCTGCGTCGCGCGCCTCTTGGCCACTTCGAGCAGACCATTGCATGCGTCCTCGATGTAGTCGAGCACCTGCTCAAATCCCTGCGCATTGCCGTAGTACGGATCCGGGATGGTGGCCGTCTCATGCTCGCTGGCAAAGCGCATCAGCAACTGCAGCTTGTGGTGGGCGCGCTTGGGCGCCATTTGCTGCAGCAGGGAAAGGTTGTCCCAGTCCATCGCCAGGATCATGTCGAACTGGTCGAAGTCTGCGTCTTCGATGCGGGACGCGCGAAGATCGGAGATATCGATGCCGCGACGCGCGACTAGCGCCTGCGCACGCGAATCGGGTGCCTCACCCGCATGAAACGCATGCGTTCCAGCCGACGAAACCTTGACCACGTCCTCAAGGCCGGCCTGTCGCACCATCTGCCGAAAAATTCCCTGCGCCATCGGCGAGCGGCAGATGTTGCCCATGCACACGAACAGCACGCGGGTGCTCATTGCCAACGAAATCGGTTCACGCTTTGCCATTTGATCTTCCGTCCGAAAAATAATTACTAAATCTTCCGCCGGCCCGAACCTGGTCAGGCCGCCCTGTCTGCAACGAACGGCAGCACATTGCCCTGGCCGTTCGCACCAAATACCTGCTCCTTGAGCAACGCGAGCTGGTCGCGCACCTGCGCGGCCTTCTCGAACTCCAGATTGCGAGCGTGGTCGAGCATCTGCTTTTCCAGACGCTTGATCTCACGCGCAACGCCCTTCTCTCCCATCGACTCGTACTGCGCCTGTTGCTCGGCAACCTTGAGTTCCTGACGCGCCTGCTGCGGGTCGAACACTCCGTCGATCATTTCCCTGATCTGCTTACTGACACCACGGGGCACGATGCCGTGCTGCTCGTTGAACGCCAGTTGTTTGACTCGACGACGATCGGTCTCGTCGATCGCCCGCCGCATCGAGTCCGTGACGTGATCCGCATACAGAATGGCGCTGCCATTCAGATTGCGTGCGGCGCGACCGATCGTCTGAATCAGGCTGCGCTCCGATCGCAGAAACCCTTCCTTGTCCGCATCGAGAATCGCCACCAGCGACACCTCAGGAAGATCCAGACCCTCGCGCAGCAGGTTGATGCCGACCAGCACGTCAAAGGTGCCCAGCCGCAAGTCACGAATAATCTCGACGCGCTCGACAGTGTCGATATCTGAATGCAGATAGCGCACCCGCACCCCGTGATCGCCAAGAAAATCCGTCAGGTCCTCGGCCATTCGCTTGGTCAGGGTTGTGATCAGCACACGCTCCTGAAGCTTGACCCGCTCATGAATCTCCGACAGCACATCGTCGACCTGCGTCGTGGCGGGCCGCACCTGCACCTGCGGATCAACCAATCCGGTTGGTCGCACGACCTGCTCAACCACCTGCCCGCTATGCGTGGCCTCGTAAGCAGCCGGTGTGGCCGACACAAAAATGCATTGCCGAACCTTGGACTCGAATTCCTCGAACTTCAGCGGCCGGTTATCCAGCGCCGAGGGCAGACGGAACCCAAATTCGACCAGGGTTTCCTTGCGGGAACGATCACCGCGATACATCGCGCCAAGTTGCCCGATCGTCACATGGCTTTCGTCAATGATCATCAGCGCATCGGACGGCAGGTAATCGACCAGCGTCGGAGGGGGCTCGCCCGGCCGGGCCCCT
>JALRBB010000034.1 GCA_023257915.1 Quisquiliibacterium sp.
GGCGGTCTGACCGATGCGCACGCCTTTGCCGGCAAGGACGCGATCCTGTCCGGCCCGGCCGGTGGCATCGTGGGCATGGCCCGCACCGCCTCTATGGCCGGCTGCGAGCGCGTCATCGGCTTTGACATGGGCGGCACCTCGACCGATGTGTCGCACTTTGCAGGCGAATTCGAGCGGGCATTCGAGACGCTTGTGGCGGGGGTGAGGCTGCGCGCGCCGATGATGAGCATCCACACGGTTGCCGCCGGCGGTGGATCGATCCTGCACTTTGATGGGGCGCGAATGCGGGTCGGGCCGGACTCGGCCGGTGCGAATCCGGGCCCAGCCTGCTACCGGCGTGGCGGGCCGCTGACGGTGACCGATGCGAACGTCATGCTTGGCAAGATTCAGGCCGACTATTTTCCGAAAGTGTTTGGTCCTGGGGCCGACCAGCCGCTCGATATCGATGTGGTTCGTGAGCGCTTCACCGCCCTTGCTGAGCAGATCCGGCACGAATCCGGCAAGACGATGTCGCCGGAAGAGGTCGCGCAAGGCTTCGTGGACATTGCGAACGCGAACATGGCCAACGCGATCAAGAAGATCTCAGTGCAGCGCGGTTATGACATCACTGCATACACGCTGACCACGTTCGGGGGGGCTGGTGGCCAGCACGCCTGTCAGGTCGCGGATGCGCTGGCCATGCCCAGAGTGCTCGCCCATCCGCTGGCCGGCGTTCTGTCGGCATACGGCATGGGGCTGGCTCAGCAGGTTGCGATGCGTGAGCAGTCGATCGAAATGCCCTTAGACGAACCGGGAGTTGCGCAGGCGCACGCTGAGCTTGGCCGGTTGTCGAGGCTGGCGGTCGAGGAACTGATCGCCCAGGGTGAATCGCGCGAGTCGATCAGCGTACTGGCCAGCCTGATGCTGCGCTATCAGGGAACCGACACCGCCTTGCCGGTTCGTTGGGAGTTCGCGGCCCCGAGCTCAAGCGCGATTGCGCCAATGCGCGAGGGTTTCGAGGCCGCATACCGGCAGCGATTCGCGTTTCTGCTTGAAGGCAGGGCGCTGGTCATCGATTCGGTCGTTGTCGAGGCACGCGGGCAGGCAGATGCCGGCGAGCAGGCGCTGAGCACCCAGACTGACCATTCCGGACAACCGCGCACCGACAGCGCTGCCGCGCCGCTTGTTGTTGAGAAAGAGGTGCAAATCTTCTCGGGAGGCCGCTGGAGCTCGGCGCCATTGGTGCTTCGCGAGCGGATGCAGGCCGGTCAGACGTTGGACGGACCGGCAATCTTGGTCGAGGAGACTGCGACAACCGTCGTTGAGCCGGGATGGCGCGCGACGATGAGTTCGCGCCTGGATCTGGTCCTCGAGCGCAGCGTCGAACGCCCGCGCCGGGTGGCGATCGGTACCGACGCTGATCCAGTGATGCTCGAGATCTTCAACAATCTGTTCATGTCGATCGCCGAGCAGATGGGATACCGCCTGCAGAACACCGCGCAATCGGTCAACATCAAGGAGCGTCTCGATTTTTCGTGCGCGATCTTCGACGCCGAAGGCAATCTGGTGGCCAATGCGCCGCATATGCCGGTGCATCTCGGCTCGATGGGTGCGAGCGTCCAGGCGGTGATTGAACAAAATGCCGGCAAGCTTGCGCCGGGCGACGTCTATGTGCTGAACGATCCCTACGCCGGTGGCACACATTTGCCGGACATCACGGTGATCACTCCGGTGTTCGACGAAGCGGGTCAGCAGATTCTCTTTTACGTCGGCTCGCGCGGCCATCACGCTGACGTCGGTGGCATCACCCCCGGTTCGATGCCTCCGGACAGCCGCGAGATCGATGATGAAGGGGTGTTGATCACCAACTTCAAGCTCGTTGAAAACGGACGGATGCGCGAGCAGGAGTTTCGAGCACTGCTCGATGGCGCCAGGTATCCGGCCCGCAATGTCGATCAGAATCTGGCTGACTTGCGCGCGCAGATCGCGGCGAACGAGAAGGGGCGTGAAGAGCTGATCCGGATGGTTCGGCATTTCGGGCTCGACGTCGTCCAGGCGTACATGGGTCATGTGCAGGACAACGCGCAGGAGTCGGTCCGGCGCGTGATTGGTGTGCTGTCCGATGGCCAGTTTGAGCTGAAACTGGACAACGGCTCGGTGATCCGGGTCGCGATCCGGGTCGATCGTGCCGCGCGTAGCGCGGTCATCGATTTCGCCGGCACCAGCGCGCAACAAGCGAACAACTTCAATGCGCCGCTTGCCGTCACGATGGCAGCAGTGCTCTATGTGTTCCGTACGCTGGTGGATGACGAGATACCGATGAACGCCGGTTGCCTGAAACCGATCGAAGTCCGGGTGCCCGAGGGCTCGATGCTCAATCCGCGCAATCCCGCGGCGGTGGTCGCCGGCAACGTGGAAACCTCACAGTGCATCACCAATTGCCTGTATGGAGCGCTTGGCGTGATGGCGTCCGGCCAGCCAACAATGAACAACTTCACGTTTGGCAATGCCCAGTATCAGTATTACGAGACGGTTGCCGGAGGTTCCGGTGCCGGCGGTCGTTTCAACGATCGGGGTGAGCTCGTCGGTGGCTTTGATGGCACTTCGGTGGTGCAGACCCACATGACCAATTCCCGGCTCACCGACCCGGAGGTGCTG
>JALRBB010000145.1 GCA_023257915.1 Quisquiliibacterium sp.
GCTATCTGGGCATTCCGCTGGCGCTTGAGCTCGGCAGACAGCATGCGCCGGTGATGGTGATGGCGATCCTGTGCGACATCGTCTGCGTGATCCTGTTATCGACCGCGCTGCTCGAATTGAACCGCAGACGAGCCACTGGCGCGCCAGTAACGTCGGGCCTGCGACTGCTTGGCTCGCTGCTGATCCGCTTGGCCAAGAGTCCGCTGATCTCGTCGATCGCGATTGGGCTGGCGTGGAGCCTTGCGCAACCACCGATGCCCGAGGTCATGGACAACTTCGTGCGCATCTTGGCTGGTGCGGCGGGACCCTGCGCACTGTTCGCAATCGGCGCGTCGCTTGGCAACCGCGGCATCGAATTCACCCGAACGGTGCGCGCGATTCTGGCGATCAAGCTCGTCGCGCATCCTGCTTTGGCCGCGGTAGTGCTCTACGGCATCCTGCGCGTCGAACCGGCGGTCGCTGCGATCGGCGTGCTCGCCGCCAGCCTGCCCGGCGCGAGTAACTCGTTCATCATCGCGCAGCGCTACGGCACCGATACCCGTGAAATCAGCGCGTCGATCGTTGCCGGCACCTTTATCGGCCTGATCACCGTGTCAGCGGTGATCTGGGGGCTTGGCCTGCGAGGCGGGTAAGGCGACAGGACCGCCTCAACGAGCAAGCGGCCAAAGATCTGCCGGCGCCTTGTGCCAGGGCAGGTTCGCGAAGTCGGTCGTCGCGGTCCCGGGCGTATTCACGTAGATCACCTTGCTGGCAATCGGCCCGAACTTCGCATGGAAGTGCTGCGAGGACTTCACGACCACAAGCTTCGTCGACGCGAGATCCACCCCGAACTGCGTGAACAGATCGGTCCCAAAAGCCTGGGTGCGGGTGGTGTTCAACACGACCTGTACGCCACCGATGCGCACCAGCGCGACATCACCCAGGGGTGCGCGGGTTCCGCTCAAACCGTCCTGCGACGCGTCCCGCGCCAGCCGCAGCACCTCGACCTCAGCATCCACCGGATCACCGGATGTCACACCGCACTTGCCGCCGATCCTCAGCCGCAACCGGGCGCCCTCTCCGGCTTCGAAGGCGATTGACACCGCGACCGGATCCCAAAGCGGTCCGAGCACTGCGCTGCTTGTCTGGCGGTTCAGCAGGCTGCGCAGCAGAAACGTGGAATCACCGGCTGACCCAGCTCCAGGATTGTCGGCGCTATCAGCGAGCACGACCGGTTGCCCAGAGTGCGCTAGCGCCTCGTCGATCGCCTCCTCGCATCCAGGATAGGCAGGCATAAACCGTTCACGCAGCGCAATCAATTCAGCGCCGATTTGTGCGGCGAGTTTGTCGCCATCGGCGCGTCGATCATCGGTGATCACCAGCACCCGAGTGCCGATATCGGCAACGTCACCAAACGGAAACCCGTGAGCGATAGAGATCGACAACACGCCGTCGTGCCCCTCTAGCGCCTGAATGCGATCGACGATGCCACGCATCGGCTCACGCGTCGTATGAAAAATGTTGATCATCCGGCAGTCAAACACGGATTTGACTGGTCGCACACCGCGCTGTGCGGTCGCAACACATAACTCGACGAGTTCGCGGGCACGTTCGAGCATGTCGGTGTGAGGATATTCTTTGAACAGCACCAGCAGATCGGCGTAATCGCACTTGACCGAAGTCAGATGGCAGTGCGGATCGAGTTCGGCGCCGATCACAGTATCCGGACCAACCAGCGCCCGAACCCGTGCAAGCAGATCCCCTTCGGCATCGTCATAGCCGTCGGCGACCATCGCACCATGCAGGCCGAGCAGGACAATATCTAGCGGCAACGCCGCGCGAATGTCCTCGAGCATCTGATCGCGCAGGAACTCATAGGCTTGGCGGGTTGTGATCCCGGCCGGCATCGCGAATGCGACCTTGCCTTCAAACATCGTCCAGCCCAGCTGACGGCCCCGTTCGCGCATCGCCCGCATCGGCATCGCGAACGGATTCAAGGCTTCATCAGCCACTCCGGTCGGGTCATAGCCGTGCTGCTGAAACGCAGCCAGTCCGGTTGGCAGCGGCGAGAAGGTATTGGTTTCAGTACCCAGCGTGGCGGAAAAGACGCGCATCTTGGTACGACTCCCCTAGATCAGTTCCGGTCAATTTGGTCTCGAAGTGAAGCATCTTCCTGCGCTCGCGTACACCCCGCACGAATGCCCCAGCAAGATGCGGTTTCACGTGGCGATAGAAGCCCAGGCCTTTTGCAGCCGTTTGACGGATACCGGCATCGGCGTGCGCAACTCCTGCGCAAACAGCGACACTCGCAGCTCCTCAAGCAACCAGCGAAACTCGTCCAGGCGAGGATCCTGCTCGCCCTTGCGCTGCGCCAGCAGGCGCCGGTAATTGCTCAGCAGCGGCAGCAGTTCGACCATTTTCTGCGCGTCGCGCGCACCGTCGGTGCGCAGCTTGTCAATACGCATTGCAATCGCCTTCAGGTAACGCACCAGATGGGCGAGTTGCGCGGGCGGCGTACGACTGGCAAAACGTCGTACG
>JALRBB010000167.1 GCA_023257915.1 Quisquiliibacterium sp.
GTCGCTGGCGATCTTGCTGGTTGTGCCGATGATGGGGGCCGCAGCGCAACTGATGAACTGGCGCTGGGCGTTCGCAGCGCTGGCTGGATGTGCGCTGGCAATCGCATGCTGGCTGGCTGTCAGCCAACGCGGAGCGCCGAGCGAGCAATCTTCGCGCTCGTCCTCAAAGCCCGTGGATGACGCATCGGATCGCGACTCAAGCCCCGGTGCCGATGCAGTGCCCGCGATCAGGGCCGCGGACTTGCTGCGCGATCTGCAGGCGGTGCTGCGTGATTCTTGCGTGCAGGTGCTGCTGGCGGCCAACCTGCTCAACATGGGCGCGTTCTACGCGGTCTATTCATTTGCGGGCGCAGAGTTACGGCGCGTGAACGACTGGGGCGCGGCACCGGCATCGCTGATTGTGGCCTGCTACGGGATCGGCCTGGCGCTGGTCACGTTCAACGGCAGGCTGATCGATCGCTGGGGAAAGCGACGAAGCGCGATCACTGCGCTTTGCGCGCTCGGGTTCGTGCTCAGCGCGCTGCCCTGGCTGGTTGGCTCGCCGTTGACGATGGCCGTCGCGATTGTGTTGTGGGGTCTGGTTCAGGGCACCTTTTTCACGGCGATCACGACCCTGGCCAGCGAGCAGTTCACGCAGTTGCGTGGTGTCGTCGTCGCGCTTCTGAGCGGCTCGACCTATCTGGGCGTATCGCTGTACACGCCGCTGTCGTCCTGGATCTATGCGCAGGCCGGGTATCGCGCCGTGGGGCTTGAGGCGGCGACCGGCTGCCTGCTCGCGGCAGCCTTGCTCGCATTCACCCGGGGTGGCCGACTGGCTGGGGCTGGGGACAAGGTCAGAGGCTAGAGACTGATCCGCCCGGCATAGCCGGTCAGCTCCAGGTAGCCGCGGCCGATCTGGCGTCCGTTTTCGAGCACCCGGACCGCGCCTTCCCAGTAGACGGTGCCGGTACTGGCCCGGGTATCAAGCTCCTGGTCGTCCAGCAGTGGTTGCAGTTCCAGCTCGCGTGAGTCCAGCGTCAGCCGCATCACGACCGGATAGCTGGCTCCGCTTCGCAGCGAGCGCCATGCGCGCAGCACCGTAAAACGCGGTATCGCGTCGCGCAGCTTGCCTTGCTCGATCCAGCGGGCGTGCTTCCATAAGTCGCCGCCGCTGCCGTCCCGGATCCGGAAGGCCATCAGCGCGCTGCCATCGTCCAGATTCAGCCCGACCCAGTCCCATCCGGTCGCGCGCGGGTCGAGCAACTCGCTGGACCATTCGTGATCGAGCCAGCCGCTCCCGCGCACCGGCTGCATGGCGTTGCCGGCTTTGCCGATCCGCAGTTTTCCCTCGATGCGCAGTTGCGGGCGACTGTAGTAATTGCTCGCCTGTGCCGGCATCGGCCCCTTGCGCGAGTGCCCTTGAACACCCTGCAGCACCGGTGGTCGGTCGGTGTGCAGGACAAGCTCGAGCGCAAAGTCCTCGGTACCGGCGATCGCCAGATAGTGCTCGGCACCGGTGCCGATGCCTCCTTCCGGCATGCCGTCGCGGCGTTCGAGCGACCAGTCGAACAGGCGCAGTTCGGTATCGCTGACCGAGGCTTGCGCAAGCCCGAAGCCGGCGCGCGCGGAGCGTTGCCCATGGCGAAGGCGCGGTTCACCGGCAATCGCCAGTGCTGCGTGCGCAAGGATCAGCTGTTTTGGTGCGAACTGGCTCGGATTGTCGGGGGCATGGCCCGTGCGAGCCCGAAAGAAGGTGATCTGCATGCCGACATCGATTCCGCCGGCCTGGAGCCAGCCGGTGGCATACCACCACTCGGTGCGAAAGTCAGGGTGTGCGCCATGGTCGCGGGGAAAGTGCAGTTGGTGGCCTGCAACGACCGGTGCATAAGCCGGGCCGGGATGCGCAGACGATCGGACAGCAAGCGGCGTTGCCGATTTCGGGGCAAGACCGGCGTCGACCGACTGCTGCTCAGCGGGCGACTTGGCGATCGCTGTCGACAATCCGGTTAGCACACCGGCCTGGGAGCACAGCGCACCGATCAGCCATTCGCGCCGCTTCACCAGTCCTCCCGCACCGAGCGCACCGGATCACTGCTGGTGGCATGACGACTGGCCAGAACCGCAGCGAGTATTCCCAGCGTGAGCAGCGTTAGCGCGCTTGCTGCAAGCAGGGGCATCGGCCAGGCGGTATCCATGGTCCAGTGAAACGACTGCGGATTGACGCGATGGATCAGCACCATCGCGATCAGCACGCCGATCAGAGCGCCCCAGGCAAGGGCGATTGAGGTGAGCACGCCTGCCTCGATCGCGAAGGTGCGCATGATCTGCCTGCGCGTCAGGCCCAGATGGCGCAGCATGCCGAACTCTCGCCGGCGCGCGAGCGCCTCGCCGGCGAAGCTTGTTGCCACGCCGAACAGTCCGACCACGATCGCGATGGCCTCGAGCACATACGTCAGCGCGAAGCTTCGATCGAAAATTTGCAGTGACAGCTGCCGGATCGTCGACGCTGTGCTGAAGTCCATCGAGCGCAATTCAGGAAGACGCTCGCTAAGGCTGTGCACGATGCCGTCCGGGTCGACCCCAGGTGCGAGCCATAGCGCGACATTGTTCGCGCTATCGTCTGCGCTCAGGCGTCGCCAGTCGTCGCGCGCGATCACGATCGCCCCATGCTGACGCGCATAGTCGCGCCAGACCGAGGCGATGAAGAATTGCGCCTGGTTGCCTGACCGTGAGCTGAGTGGCAAGCGAACCAGCTGACCGGGCCGCATCGCGTACAGATCGACGATTGCCTCGCTGACATGGATGGCAATCGCGCCGGGCGGAGCTCGCAGGATCTCGCCGGTAACGGGCAACTGCCGGCCCGGATCGCTTGGATCCAGATCTCGCGCGAGCAGGGCGACTGGCGGACGTGCATTGTCCAGGCTCAGGTTCACGATGCGCAGGAACTCGACCCGCTCGACGCCAGGGATCTGGCCGAGTTGCTGCTGCAGGGCGGCGCTCAGGGCACCAGCGGCGAGACCGCCTGGCGCCTGGCCGTAGACGTCAGCTGGCAGCACCGTGTCGAGCCACTGTGAGACCGAGTCCCGAAAACTGTGCACCATGATCGCCATGGCGCTGGCCAGGGCGACGCTGGCGACCACGCCGGACATCGCAGCCCCGGCGCTGGCTGGTGAGCCGGCGATCCGCTCGATCGCAAGCCAGCGTGCCGGGTGAC
>JALRBB010000286.1 GCA_023257915.1 Quisquiliibacterium sp.
GGAGGATTCATCCATCCTCAAGGTTGGGCAGAACCTCAAATATGATATCGAGGTGCTGAAGCGCCATGGTGTCTCAGTCAATCCCATCGATGACACGATGCTCATGTCCTATGTGCTGGAATCGGGCGACGTGGGGCATGGCATGGATGAGTTGTCGTTTCGCCACCTCAATCACAAATGCATCGCCTTCAAGGATGTGGCGGGCTCAGGCAAGTCGATGATCACCTTTGACCGCGTGCCGGTTGCCGATGCCACGGCCTATGCGGCGGAAGACGCTGATGTGACTCTGCGGCTCTGGCGTCTGCTGAAGCCGCGGCTGGCGGTGCAAGGGAAGCGCGCAGTCTATGAAACGCTGGAACGGCCATTGGTGCAGGTGCTGGCGGCGATGGAGATGGAAGGTATCCTGATCGATCCGGAGCTCCTGCGCCGCATTCGTACACGGGTGAGGACGTCATCGAGCTGCAAGGCCACGGCGGTCCGGTGGTGATGCAGATGCTGTTGCGGCGCGCACTCGAGGCGGGCGGCCCGATCGGCCTGCGGCTTGCCGAACCGGGAGAATTTACCCAGCGCGCGTTTCTGAACGACAAGCTCGATCTGGCGCAGGCGGAGGCGGTGGCCGACCTGATCGATGCGAGCACCGAGCAGGCTGCGCGCTCGGCCACCCGATCGTTGGCTGGCGCATTCTCGGAGGCGGTGCACGCACTGGTTGAAAAAATCATCCATCTGCGGATGCTGGTCGAGGCGACGCTGGATTTTCCCGAGGAAGAAATCGACTTTCTGCAGCGCGCCGACGCGCTGGGTCAGCTGACGGCAATCCGATCCGCGCTCGATGCCACGCTAGCCACCGCACGTCAGGGCGCGTTGCTGCGCGAGGGCATGACCGTGGTACTGGCCGGTGAGCCGAACGTCGGCAAGTCCAGCCTTCTGAACGCACTGGCCGGGGCCGAGGTGGCGATCGTCACCGACGTGCCGGGCACCACGCGAGACCGGGTTGCGCAGTCGATCCAGATTCAGGGGGTTCCGCTGAACATCATCGATACCGCGGGTTTGCGCGAGACCTCCGACGCGGTCGAGAAGATCGGCATCGAGCGCAGCTGGGATGCGATCTCGAAGGCCGACGTGGTGCTGCATCTGAGCGATGTGTCCAGGCCTGCCACCGCCACGCTGGACGAGCAGATCGCAGAGCGCTTGCCGGCAGGCGCGCCGATCGTGCGCGTGATCAACAAGATTGATCTGAGCGGTGCTCAGGCGGCAGTCGAGCATCAGCCGCCAGGCGCTGGCTGCGCCGCGATCGCGCGCTTGTCCGCCAGAACCGGCGAAGGTGTCGACGTGTTGCGCGATCTGCTCTTGCAACTGGCCGGTTGGCAAGGTGCGGGTGAAGGGCAATTCATCGCCCGCGAGCGACATCTCAGTGCCCTGCGAGGTGCTCGTGAGCATCTGGCGATCGCCGAGGAGCATGCGCGCCAGCGCGACCGGCAACTGGATCTGTTCGCTGAGGAACTGCGCCTGGCTCAGGAGCGGCTTGACGCGATCACCGGCGAGTTCACCCCCGACGATCTGCTGGGTGTGATTTTCAGCCGATTTTGTATTGGCAAGTAGCCCGCGTTACCGGCCGCGCAGATCGCTTTTTCTCGACGCGTCTGTTGCCGATCTGCTGTTTCCAGGAGGCATTCCCAATCATGTCCGATCACGAAGCTGGTCGCGCCCTTCCGGGCCCCGCATGGGCGCTGTTCATGCGGCGCTTGTCGGATTACCTGTCGCGAGATTTCCTGGGCGGTCCTCGCATCTGGAAATTCTCCTGGGTCATCAACTTTCAGAAGACCGGAACCTTCGTTTTTCTGGGCCTGCTGATGGCCTGGTATGAGCAGAATTCGACGGCCGCCTGGGTTTACCTGGCAATGCATGGCACCTATGGACTGGTCTGGCTTTTGAAGGACATGGCTTTTCCAGATCCCGGCTGGCAGCAACGCATCACGATCGCTGGTGGCATCAACGCGTTTCTGTTTGTACTCGGGCCCTATTGGATCTTCGGGTGGATTCTGATTGCCAGCGATTCGCCGCCGGACTATCCGCTGCCCGAGAACCTGTGGTTTTGCCTTTGTATCAGCCTTTGCATGTTTGGCAGCGCCCTGATGATTGCCGCTGACGCCCAGAAATACTTCACCTTGCGCGTGCGACGCGGCTTGATCACAGACGGCGTGCACCGGTTCATCCGCCACCCGAACTATCTCGGTGAAATGATGATCTACGGCAGCTTCGCGCTGATGGTGTGGCACTGGTTGCCGCTGCTGGTGCTGATCTGGGTGTGGGGTGGCCTGTTTGCGGTCAACATGGTGCTCAAGGAGGCCAGCATGTCGCGCTATGCGGATTGGGCTGAGTATCGACGCCGAACCTGGTGGCTGATTCCCTTGGTTTTTTGACGGACACGGGCTTCGTAGCCACGCCACCGGCAATCGGATCAGAAAGGCGGTCGAGTGACCATGGCACATTGACCGCTAATCAGGTTGACCTTCTGGTCATCGGAAAAGGTTAAGTACTGTCGGAATTTGCCGGTGCTTCGGTCGATCGTGAATTCCTCGCCCGAAACCGATTTTCCGAAGCGTTGAAACATTGCCGGTCGGTACACCTTGAGCAAGGGGCCTGTGACCGTCAGGGTCCCGGCCCTTCCTTCGCTGATGGCGATGTTTCCTTGATACCAGCCAGATTTTTTCTCGAAATCGATCTTGCTGACGGAGATTCGGGCCGGCTCTCCGGCGTCGATCCCAAGGGTTTTGGCTCCGGCAATGTCGATCGCAAGTTCGCAGACCATCTCCAGCTCTTTGAGCTTCTTGGTGCCGGCAGAGGTCGGAATTCGTTCATAAGCGGTGGTGTCTGCTGGCTCCAGAAAATAGTAGACGGTCGAAAAAATGATGAAAAGGACCGTCGCAGCGCCAACGGAGACTCTTAACCAAAATGCATTCATGGCTGGATCCTGGCGAATGAAGTGATTCAGCCTGGTCGAACAAAAATGCTGACGCGCCGGTTTCGGGCATCAAGCGGATTGTCAGGGACAAACGGTTGAGTGTCTGCAACCCCTTCGATGCGCAGAAATCGCTTCGGGCTGATCCCCTGCTGTTCAAGCAAACGCCGGGTCGCATCGGCCCGTTCAGTTGACAGAATCCAGTTGTTTTTCGATTCGTCATCCGCGAAGGGAACGCTGTCCGTATGACCCCGGACAGAGATCAGATTCGTATCTTTTGCAACGATTTTCGCAATCTTCGAAATTAGGGCGATCGCGCTTTCATTGGGTTTTGCCGTGCCAAGCGCGAACATGGAAAGCTTGTCGCCGTCGAGAAGATCGATTTTCAAGCCCTCGGCCTCACGAGAAATGCTGATGTTTGTGCCTGCAATCGCCCGGGTGTCCGTTGAGCTTTGCAGCGCCTGCATCAGTTCCTTTTCGATCTTGTCGAGCGCCTCTTTGGCTTTTTGTTGCTGCTCGGCCATGGACTTTGATTCTTCACCACGACCCTCCCGATTTCGGGGGGAGTCGGCACTACCGTCTTTGACATCGGGGCCTGCTTCGGACCGAGGGGTGACCAAATTCAAGAGGCCGGTTTGCTGTTTTTTGAACTTGAAGCCGTCCACATCGATAATCGATGTGCCTCCGAGCAGCCCGTCTGAGCCAGCAAGCTTGCCGACGGTCACCAGGCTATGCGAGGTCGGTTTCAGGTAGTCGGCAACGCTTTTTTTCTTGTCTTCCTGGGTTGCGCCGAGCAGCCACATCAATAGGAAAAAGGCCATCATCGCAGTCATCATGTCTGCGAGCGCGATTTTCCACGCCCCGCCATGATGCCCGCCGTGTCCGTCTTCGACGATGACCTTTTTAATGATCGGCCGGAGGGCCTCCGTGGCTTCGGGAGTTGGCGCTGCCGATGGTTGATCTTCCAGCGCCTGCATTTCTTTTCGCTTGGGGGGCGCGTTCATCAGCCACCCCGAATTCCGTCAAAGACCTCGGAGAATGTTGGTTGCACGTGGTGATCCACCGCCGCCCGTGCATATTCGATGATGATGGGCAAGGGGTGGTCCGACAAATGGGCAACCAACATCGATTTGACGACCTTAAATGCCTGGGCGTCTTCATCGACGATCTGCGCGAGCCTGTTTGCAATGGGCTCGGCAATGCCATACGACATGAATACGCCC
>JALRBB010000333.1 GCA_023257915.1 Quisquiliibacterium sp.
CCGTCGATCACGACAAAGTCATTACCGGCACCTTGCATCTTGGTGAACTTCAGTTTCATGGTCGGGATTATCGCCGATCACAGGTATGGATCGGGCTGTCCCGCGGGACGGGTCTTGAACCGTTTGTGGCTCCAGAGATACTGCTCGGGCATCTGCAGGACGCACTGCTCGATGAAGGTATTCATCCGACGCGTCGCGGCAAGCGGATCATCCCCCGGAAAATTCGTCCAGGCCGGATGGATTTGAGCAACATAGCCACGCGAGGTCATCCGGGTGACCACCGGCACCACGACCGCCCCGGTCAACTCGGCCAGACGCGCCAGCGACGGCACCGTGGCTGCGGGAACGCCGAAAAACGGCACGAACAGCGCATCGCGCGGCCCGAGATCCATGTCGGGCAAAAAGTAAAACGGCACGCCCTGACGAATCAGGCGCAGCGCAGGCCGCAAGCCATCGTTGCGCAGCAGCATTTTTGCGCCCCCCAGCCTCGAGCGTCCGCGGGTCATCGCTTCGGTCAGCACCCGGCTCTTCTGATTCGCGTACATCGAGGCTCCGCCGACCTCCATTTGCAGGCGGATGCCGCCAGCATCGATGCCAACGAAGTGCGGTGCCAGCAAAATGACCGGCCGCCCGCGCCAGGGTTCGAGATTTTCCATCCCCTGCAGTTCAACCAGGCGGCGCATCCGCTGAGCCGACGTGTACCAAACGATGAACCGATCGAAGAAGCTCGCAACAAAGCATCGGAAATGGGCGCGCGCGACCTGGCGGCGGCGCGCCTCGCTCCAGTCCGGAAAGCACATTCGCAGATTGGTCAACGTGACCCGCCGCCGCGAACCGGCAAGCACAAACGCGAGACTGCCGCAGGCCGAGCCGATCGCACGCACCACCGGCAACGGCAGCATGCCGATCAGGCGTAGCAGCAGCACTGCGGCGCGTACCAGCGGCTCGGTATTCACGACCGTTCTCCGCGCGGCTGCTTGTAGCGGTTGTAGCCCCACAGATATTGCTGCGGCCAGCGCATGATCAGCCCCTGCATTTGCAGGTTCAAGCACTCGGGAGTCGGCGACTGATTCAAACGGCGCAACTGCAAACGCCAGCCACCAGAGTCTTCGTCGCGGACGCAAACCCCGAGGATCACTGCGGGTTGCGCCTGTTCGGCCAGGCGCTGCGGCAAGATCAGCGTGTAGGCAGGCTCGCCGAAGAAATCCGCCCACACCCCCTGTCCGGAGTCTGGCACCTGGTCGGGAAGCAGCCCGACCACCTCGCCTGCGCGCAACGCGCGCAGCAGCCCACGCACACCCGATAAATTGGTCGGCACCGACCGAAGCCCGCCCTGGTTACGGGCGGCCTGCAGCAGCCGGGCCAACGGCGCTTGTTTTGGCGGCTTGAATAACACCGTCATCGGCGCCTTGGCAGACAGGTAGCGCGCAGCGACCTCGAAGCTGCCCAGATGCGGAGTCAGTACCAGCACGCCCCTGCCTTCATTGCGCGCCTGTTCGAACATGACCAGGTCATCGCAGCGCACCCGCGCAATGACCTTGGCAAGCGGACCGAACCAGACGAAGGGCAGCTCTCCAATCGTGACGCCGGCCTGGCGGGCACAGGCCCAGCGCAAGCGTCGATCCAGACCGGCCCGTTGCAGGTTTGCGTCAATTTTCGACCGATACCCGGGCGATGCCAGGAATGCCACCAGGCCGAGCATGGCCCCACCGGCACGCAGTAGCGCCAGCGGCAGCCGAACCAACAAGCGAAACAAGGTGATCATCGACGAAGCGTCACTTTCCTGTACGTGCCTCGCGCCGGCTGTATTCCGCGCGCGTCAGCGGTGTTTTATACTGCGCCGGTCGCCGGTTTAATGGACAACTTGCGGGGCGACATCCGATCGGGCCCGGCCCTGCGGAAACAAAATACCGCTAAAGCGTCGCCGCTTCTCCGGAGCCGGCCACGCCGGCAGTTGGATCTAGAAGATCGTCGCTCGCCGATTGTCCTCAACATCAACGGAGAAGTGCCGTGGCCAAGGATTTTCTTTTCACGTCGGAATCGGTCTCAGAGGGCCATCCGGACAAGGTCGCCGACCAGATTTCGGACGCGATTCTCGACGCAATCTTCGCGCAGGACAAGTACTCGCGGGTCGCGGCAGAGACTCTATGCAACACCGGACTGGTGGTGCTCGCAGGTGAAATCACCACTGGCGCAAATGTTGACTACCAGCAGGTGGCCCGCGACACGATCCGGCGGATTGGCTACGACAACACCGATTACGGCATCGACTACAAGGGCTGCGCGGTGCTTGTCGCGTACGACAAACAAAGCCAGGACATCGCGCAGGGCGTCGATGAAGGACGTGGCCTCGACCTCGAACAGGGTGCTGGCGACCAGGGCCTGATGTTCGGCTATGCCTGCGACGAAACACCCGATCTGATGCCTGCGGCGATCTACTACGCCCACCGCCTGGTCGAGCGGCAGGCCGAATTGCGCAAGGATGGGCGCCTGCCCTGGCTGCGCCCCGATGCCAAATCGCAGGTCACGCTGCGCTACATCGACGGCCGCCCGGTATCGGTCGACACCGTGGTGCTCTCGACCCAGCACGCCCCGGATGTCGCCTATGAGACGCTGCGCGAGGCGGTCATCGAGGACATCATCAAACCTGTGCTGCCACCGGAACTGACCAAGGGCGAGATTCGCTACCTGATCAATCCGACCGGACGATTCGTGATCGGCGGCCCGCAAGGAGATTGCGGGCTGACCGGCCGCAAGATCATCGTCGACACCTATGGCGGAGCGGCGCCACACGGCGGCGGAGCGTTCTCGGGCAAGGATCCTTCCAAGGTCGACCGCTCGGCCGCCTATGCCGCTCGCTACGTCGCCAAGAATATCGTCGCCGCGGGCCTGGCCAGCCGCTGCACCGTACAGGTCTCGTATGCGATCGGCGTTGCCCGCCCGACCTCCGTGATGGTCAGCACCGATGGCACCGGCAAGATCAGTGACGAGAAACTGTCGGCATTGGTCCAGGAGCACTTTGACCTGCGCCCGAAGGGCATCATCCAGATGCTTGACTTGCTGCGCCCGATCTACCAAAAGACCGCCGCCTACGGCCACTTCGGCCGCAACGAACCCGAGTTCACTTGGGAGAGGACGGATAAAGCGCAAGCGCTCCGCGCGGCAGCGGGGCTGTAAGCCCTGGAGCGCAGCGAGCGGAATGGCCGCTTTGCCTACGGGCAGTGCGCCCATCCGC
>JALRBB010000344.1 GCA_023257915.1 Quisquiliibacterium sp.
GCGGATGGGCTCACGAAGGTTTGAGGGTGGCTGGGAGGGCGGCGGTGGAGCCGGGTTTGTGCCGGGGCGAGCCGGCATCGATGCGGAAAGCGGGGAACCGTCGGATGCTCGCAGAATGTCGCGTTGTGGGATCTGTACCGGTGGCGGCTGATCCGAATAATGAATTCCTCCCTGCGCATCGCGCCATTTCCACTGCCCATGAGCAAGGACTGGGGCGACACAAGCAAGAACGAGGGCAATGCGGATCATGCGCAAGACATTTGAGGCCATTTGCGGCTTCCTGCCGGGATTCGATCGGACCGAACAGTCTTCATTTTGAGCCAAAGGCAAGGCCCTGGCGACTTCGACCCGACAGACGCGACGATTGAGGGCGCGGGTGGCGGCGCTTCGATATAATCCGCTTTTGCGACCATGGAATGCCCATGCGACTCCTAAAGAAAGCGCTGACGTTCGACGACGTCCTACTGGTTCCCGCGTTTTCCGAGATTCTCCCGCGCGACACCACCCTGAAGACCCGCCTGTCGAGGCGCATCGGGATGAACATCCCGCTGGTTTCGGCTGCAATGGACACCGTGACCGAGGCTCCGCTTGCAATCGCCATCGCGCAAGAGGGGGGCGTCGGCATTGTGCACAAGAACGTGCCGATCGCCCGACAGGCCGCGGAAGTCGCCAAGGTCAAGCGCTACGAGTCCGGAGTGCTGTCCGATCCGATCACGATTCCGCCAGACATGAAGGTGCGCGAGGTGATCGAACTGACGCGTCTGCATCGAATTTCCGGATTGCCGGTGCTCGAGAACGGCAAGGTTGCGGGCATCGTCACTAATCGCGATCTTCGTTTTGAGACCCGTCTGGACGCTCCGGTCCGGGAAATCATGACTCCGCGCGAGCGTCTGATCACAGTGCGTGAGGGGGCAACGCCGGACGAGGCGCAGGCGCTGATGCACAAGAACCGGCTTGAGCGTGTGCTGGTGGTCAACGATAACTTTGAGTTGCGCGGTCTGATGACCGTCAAGGACATTCTCAAGGCCTCCGAATACCCGAATGCCTGCAAGGATCCCAAGGGCAAGCTGCGAGTGGGTGCCGCGGTCGGCGTCGGCGACGATGCTGAAGAGCGGATCGAGGCCCTGGTTCGGGCTGGCGTCGACGTTCTGGTCGTCGATACCGCGCATGGACACAGCAAGGGGGTGATCGAGCGGGTTCGCTGGGTCAAGAACAACTACCCGGATGTTGATGTGATCGGCGGCAACATCGCCACGGCGGAGGCCGCCCTGGCCTTGGTCGAGGCCGGCGCCGACGCGGTCAAGGTTGGTATCGGCCCGGGTTCGATCTGCACGACCCGAATCGTTGCCGGGGTTGGTGTGCCGCAAATCACCGCAATCAGTGATGTGTCCAGTGCGCTGCAGGGCACTGATGTGCCGATGATCGCCGACGGCGGCGTGCGGTATTCAGGTGACGTTGCGAAGGCGATCGCGGCTGGCGCCAATGCAGTCATGATGGGTTCGATGTTTGCCGGCACCGAGGAGGCGCCCGGTGAGGTGATCCTGTTGCACGGTCGCTCGTACAAAAGCTATCGCGGCATGGGTTCGCTCGGTGCGATGCAGGAGGGAGCGGCAGATCGCTACTTCCAGGATCCGGCTTCGAACGCCGACAAGCTTGTGCCAGAGGGTATCGAGGGCAGGGTGCCCTACAAGGGTTCGGTCGTCGCGATCATTTACCAGCTGTGCGGCGGTCTGCGTGCCAGTATGGGCTACTGCGGCTGCGCCGATATTGAGCAGATGCGCACTCGGTCGCAGTTCGTCGAAATCACCTCCGCCGGTATCCGTGAGTCGCACGTCCACGACGTGCAGATCACGAAGGAAGCGCCGAACTACCACATCGAATGATCCGGAACGACCGATGCATGACAAGATCCTGATCGTCGATTTCGGGGCGCAATACACGCAACTGATCGCGCGACGTGTGCGCGAGATGCACGTGTTTTGCGAGATCCATCCGTATGACGACGCTTTGGCCACACTGCAGGCATGGCATGCGGAAAAATCGCTGCGCGGAGTCATTTTGTCCGGAGGTCCCAACTCGGTGACCGAGCAGGACACCCCGCGGGCTCCGCACGAAGTGTTCGAGCTGGGCGTACCGGTACTCGGAATCTGCTACGGAATGCAGACGATGGCCGAGCAACTCGGTGGCGCCGTTGACAACGGTCATTTGCGCGAGTTTGGCCATGCCAAGGTGCGGGCACGTGGCCACACCAGACTGCTCGACGGAATCGAAGACGAGCGCAATGCCGAAGGGCATGGCCTGCTTGATGTATGGATGAGCCATGGTGACAAAGTCACCGAAATGCCGCAGGGCTTCAAGCTGATGGCTTCGACTGACAGCTGCCCGATTGCGGGCATGGCGGACGAATGGCGACACTTTTACGGAGTCCAGTGGCATCCGGAGGTCACGCACACTCGCCGAGGCCGCGAGATGCTGACGCGCTTCGTCGTCGAGATCTGTCAATCGCGCGGAGACTGGACCATGCCCGCCTTCGTCGACGAGGCGGTTGCGGCAATCAGGAATCAGGTCGGTTCCGAGCGTGTCATTCTCGGACTGTCTGGCGGCGTGGACTCGTCGGTTGCAGCGGCATTGATCCATCGCGCGATCGGCGATCAGCTGACCTGCGTGTTCGTTGATCACGGCCTTTTGCGCCTGAACGAGGCCGAACAAGTCATGCAGACGTTTGCGGCCAACCTCGGCGTTCAGGTGGTTCATGTCGATGCCACGGCTGAATTCATGGGCGAATTGACCGGAGTCAGCGATCCGGAAGCAAAACGCAAGATCATCGGTCGCGAATTTGTTCATGTGTTTCAGCGAGAGGCCGAGCGCATCAGCGACGCCCGCTGGCTGGCGCAAGGCACGATCTATCCGGACGTGATCGAGTCTGCCGGTGCCAAGAGCAAGAAGGCTCATACGATCAAGTCGCACCACAATGTCGGTGGGCTGCCCGAGACGCTTCATCTGAAACTGCTCGAGCCGCTTCGCGAGCTGTTCAAGGACGAAGTGCGTGAACTCGGCGTTGCGCTTGGCCTGCCGCGCGACATGGTCTATCGCCATCCGTTCCCAGGCCCTGGCCTTGGCGTCCGAATTCTTGGGGCAGTCAGCAAAGAGCATGCAGATTTGTTGCGTCGCGCCGATGCAATCTTCATCGACGAACTGCGCACCACCCATGCGAGCGTGCGCGACGCCGCGGCGGGCCTGTGCGCTGACGCCGAAGTCGGTCAAAGCTGGTATGAGCTGACCAGCCAAGCCTTCGCGGTGTTCCTACCAGTCAAGTCGGTCGGAGTGATGGGAGACGGCCGCACTTATGAATACGTGGTGGCACTGCGCGCTGTGCAAACCACGGATTTCATGACCGCTCATTGGGCGCACCTGCCACACGAGTTGCTTGCTCGCGTGTCGAATCGGATCATCAATGAGGTGCGTGGGCTGAATCGTGTCGTTTACGATATTTCCGGTAAGCCACCCGCTACTATTGAGTGGGAGTGACGCCAGCTGGTCAATCCGGGCGTTGCCCCGTTCTTCGAGCGATGCCATGAAAGAGACGTACATCGGCGATACGCATTTCGTCTTTGACGGCAAGCGCCTGACGATCAAGGGGCGTGACCGCGTGCTCCCGTCGTGCATCATGGATCGGACTGAGCTGCCAACGCTCTACCAGTTCATCGGTTCGCTGATGGAGCTGAACGAAGAGCGCCAGACCTTTCGTCTGGGCCGTGATGCGCTCTCCGAATTGTCTGCGTACGCCGTTCACGCCGGCCGCAGATATCCGGTCAAAATTCGCGACCTGAGCCTGACCGGTGTGTTCATGGAGGTGCCGCTCGGACTGGAAGTCGACTTCGGCAAGATCGAGGAATTTGAGATCGCTCTCGAGTACAACGGCCAGCAGCAAAGTCATCGGGGCGTTGTGCGACGACAAGCAGCGAACGGCTATGGGGTGTTCTTTCCTTCTTCCATGAAGGGTGAGCATATCGATCCACCGACTCCGCTAGTCAGGTTGGTGATGGAGCTGCAACGGCAGCGACTTGCCAAGCTCGCCCGAATTGGGATGTTGAACCGTCCCTGATAGTCGGTTTCAGTTGACGGCAGGAGTTCGAGCTCTTCTGCCGACTTGCGGTGTATCCCCGTGACATCTGGCGGTAGAATCGCGGCTGTCCGAGAAGGTGCCTTGTGCGATATGCGGCGGGCAGCGAGGCACCAGCAGCCTGGAAGCCCCCAAGCGGTTGCCGCCTCGTCGGTTGAACCTTCCCCCTCATTCAACAACCTAAAGCGCGATTTCAATGAGCAACAGCAACGCCCAGATTATTTATACCCTGACCGATGAAGCACCATGGCTGGC
>JALRBB010000347.1 GCA_023257915.1 Quisquiliibacterium sp.
ACCAGCATGATGTTCATGATGCCGATGCCGCCGACCAGCAGGCTGACCGATGCAATCGTCGCGAGCAGCCCGCGCATCGCCTGCGCCGCCTCCTGCTCGGTGTCGTAGATCGAGTCCTGCAAGCGAACCGTGAAGTCATCCTCGGCTCCTGGAGCGATCCGGTGACGTGCACGCAGCAATTCGCGCACATCTGATTCGGCCTGCGCCATGCCCTCGGGCGAAGGTGCCTCGACCATGATGCGCCAGACCCGGTTCGGAAACGCACTCGCATACAGGTCGCGCCGTGAGGTCGTGATCGGCACGAACACCACGTCGTCGAAGTCCCTGCCCTCCAGCGATTCGCCCTTGCGCGATAGCGTCGCGACCACCGTGAACGGCACATTGCGGATCCGGATCGTGCGCCCGATCGGATCCTCATCGAGAAAAAGGCGATCGGCCACCGTCGCGCCGATCACCGCCTTGCGCGCACCCCGGCGTACATCCTCGTCGGCAAACAACTGCCCTGCGGCGGGTTCCCAGTCGCGTACTGAAAAGAAGCCCGGCGTGGTTCCCTGTACCGGCGCGAGCCAGTTCTGCGCCCCGTAGACCAGTTGCGCCGTGCCATACGCGATCGGGGCGACCGCCCTGACCGATTCGAGCCGCGCGATCGCATTGGCGTCGGCCAGCGACAGTGAGGGGGCGGTTCCGGATGCCTGGCGCACACCGCCCGAGGTGCTCGCGCCGGTCGCCACCACCAGCACGTTGCTGCCCAGCGAGCGCATCACCTGACTGACCCGTTCCTGAGAACCCTGCCCGACCGCCAGCATCACGACTACCGAGGCAACCCCAACGACGATTCCAAGCATCGCCAGACCAGTGCGAAGCGGATGCCGGGTCAAGGCTTTCCAGGCTTGCGAGCCGAGTCTGACCGTCATCGCCGTAGGTCCCGGATTTCGTGTCGCCGACCCGGCGCGACTCAGAACAGGCGCAGCCGGAAGCTGCCGCCACGGCCCTGCGATCCGCCGCCGCGAATCAGCTCCGCGACCGCAACCCGGTCACCGGGTTTGAGCCGACCTTCGTCGAAGATCTCGGTCATCGTGCCATCGCTGATTCCCGCAGTCACGGGCACGCGCACTAATTCCTCGCCCCCCTCCTCGCCGGCGACAACATGCAGCACCGCGCGGCGCCCGCCGGCTGGCAGGTCGCCGGCTGCGCCGCTCGCGTCTCGGGCCAGGCTCCGGATCGACTGAGGATCGGATGGCCGAAAGCGCAGCGCCAGGTTCGGCACCCGCAGCACTTCGCCCTTGCCGGCAACATGGATTCGCACTGCGGCTGTCATGCCCGGCAGCAGTTTTCCGTCATCGTTGCGGGTGGCCAGCACGACGTTGTAGGTGACCACGTTCTGCTCGATCTTTGGATTGAGCCGGATCTGGCGCACGCTTGCCTTGAAGGTTCGCTCGCCGAGCGCATCAACCCGGAAGCTGGCTGGCTGCCCCTCGCGAAGCACGCCGACATCGGCCTCGGCCACGTTGGTATCGATCTGCATGTCGCGCAGGTCGCGCGCGATCATGAACAAGGTTGGCGTCTGAAAACTCGCGGCCACCGTCTGACCGACGTCCACGCTGCGTGCGATCACAATGCCGTCGATCGGTGAGCGGATTTCGGTGTAGCCCAGATTCGTGCGTTCGCGATCGACCTGTGCCTCGATGGACCGAATCCGTGCGGCCAGCGACTCCAGCGCCTGCCGGTCATCGTCCAGTTGCGCGCTCGAGACGAAACCCTTGCCGACCAGATCCTCGGTCCGCGCAAGCTTGCGCCTGGCCAGCCGCAGCTGGGTCTGGACTTCGTTCAGGTTCGCCTCGAGCTGGGCAATCTGCGCCTCGATCAGCGAGGGGTCGATCCGAGCAAGCAACTGCCCCTTGGCCACGACTTGGTTGAAATCCGTGTTGACCGAACGGATCGTGCCGGAAATCTGGGTGCCGATGTTGACGATCGTGACCGGATTCAAGGTGCCACTGGCAGATACCGTCTGCTCGAGCGGACCGCGACCAACCTCCACCAGCCGGTAGCGTTGCGCCAGCGGAACCGGCCGATCGGGTTCCGGCGTGAGGAGCCACCAGCCGGCGGCGGCAATCAACGCAAAGGCGGCGGCGATGAGCAGAAAGCGGCGCATCAGTAGGCTAAAAGGATTAGGCGGCGATGATACCGTGCGAGGGCAAACCGGATCACAATTTCAACACTCGGGAATCCCTGGCTTGCAACCGCTTCCCGCTGCACGGAACGCCCTCAGCCAGCATGAAACCGAGCCCATCCCAGTCCACCGCGATCGACCTGCTCAAGGCACTGGCCTCTCAGGCGATCGTCGTGCATCACCTGGCGGGCTATGGGCCGACGTCCCAGGCACTGAAACAGCATTTCCCGTTCCTGGCATGGTGGCTGACTGAATACGCAGGCATGGCGGTGCAGATCTTTCTGGTCATCGCCGGTTTCCTGGCAGCGCAGGCGGTTGTCACGCGACAAAGCGAGTTTCGGGTATTTCCGTGGCGACCGATTCTCGCGCGCTACCGCCGGCTGGTCATTCCGTACGCGGTTGCGCTGCTCATTGCACTCGTTACCGCGATGCTTGCCCGCCCGTGGTTCGACGCAGAGTTCATCCCCGACGCACCGCGGCCGCTTGAGTTGCTGTCGCACCTGACCCTGACCCATGTCGCGCTCTCGCACCCCGCCCTGTCCGCCGGTGTCTGGTATGTCGCGATCGACCTGCAACTGTTTGCCATGTTCGCCATGCTGGCCTGGATCGGCTCGGGATCCGCGCAGGGCCGGCAAGGGATCGGCCACGACACGGCTTGCGCACGCCACACCTGGCTGATGGTCGCCGCACTCGGCGCGTTGTCGCTGCTGGTGTTCAATCGCAACCCGGACCTGGACGGCTGGGCGATCTATTTCTTCGGCTCGTATGCGATGGGGGCGCTGGTCTACTGGGCGCAGTCAACGCGCGCTACGCGTAGGTGGTTGCTGGCCATGGCCCTGGTCGGTTGCCTGGCATTGCTCATCGACTTTCGCTGGCGGCCCGCACTTGCGCTGCTAACTGCACTGGCCCTGGCACTCGCAGGCAGCCGCCCACCCGGGATTGTTGCCGCAACCCGGGGCGCGCCGCTGCTGCGCTCAACACGCCTGATGCACTACCTTGCCCAGATTTCCTACGCATTGTTCCTGGTGCACTTCCCGGTGATGATGGCCGTCAGTACCGGGTTCGCGGCGCTTGAGCTGAGTTCACCCGAATCGGGGCTGGCAGCCGCAGCGCTGACCTGGCTGCTGAGCCTTGCTGCAGCCGACCTGCTGCATCGCCAGATCGAACTGCGATTCGCAGCACCGCGCAGGCGGGCTGCCTGAGCCTGCGTCCGGCCGGCGGCGAACGTGCGGCGAGCGCAGATCGCCGGACTTAGTTCAGCCCGACGATGCCGCCGTCCGGATCGATGTCGATCCGATGCGCCGCCGGGCTCTTGGGCAGGCCCGGCATCGTCATCACACTGCCGCATACCATCACGACAAATCCGGCGCCGGCGGCCAGGCGGACCTCACGCACATCCAGCACATGACCCTCGGGGGCGCCGAGCATCGCTGGGTCGGTCGAAAAGGAATACGGGGTCTTGGCGATGCATACCGGCAGGTTTGCGAAGCCTTCGGCCTCGAGCCCGGCGATCGCTTCGAGCGCGGCAGGTGTCGCCCGAACTTCGGCCGCACCATACAGGTCGCGCGCCAGCGTTCGGGTCTTGTCCAGCAAGCCGGCCTGATCCGGATAGGCGAATCGCATTCCCCCGGTCGACTGGCTCGTCTGATCAATGACCTGCCTGGCGAGTTGCTCAGCCCCTTCGCCACCACGGGCCCAGTGATCGGCCAGCGCGAAGCCGGCTCCCAGTGCCTGCGCAGTACGGCCGACCATCGCGATTTCCTCGGCCAGGTCGCCCTCGAATCGGTTCAACGCGACGACGCTGCGCAGTCCGAAGACTTCGCGAAGGTTCTTCAGGTGTCGTTGCAGGTTGGACAGTCCTCGCTCCAGTGCCTGCGAATCGGGTTGATGCAGATTGCTCAACGCCGCTCCACCATGAAACTTCAACGCCCGCAAGGTTGCGACCAGCACAACCACATCCGGACGAAGCCCGGACGCGCGGCACTTGATGTCGATGAATTTTTCCGCCCCAAGGTCGGCCCCGAACCCGGCCTCGGTGACCGCATACTCGCCGAGTTTGAGCGCCGCACGCGTGGCCAGCACCGAGTTGCAGCCATGCGCGATATTCGCAAACGGCCCGCCGTGCAGCAGCGCCGGATTGCCTTCGAGCGTCTGCACCAGGTTTGGCTGCAACGCGTCGCGCAACAGCACCGTCATCGCACCGGCCGCCTGCAGATCGCCCGCAGTCACAGCCCGTCCATCCATGGTGCGCGCCACGACGATGCGCGACAGCCGGCGCTTCAGATCGGAGAGCGAATCGGCCAGGCAGACAATGGCCATCACCTCGGAGGCTGCAACGATGTCGAAGCTGGATTCACGCGGTACACCGTGCGCCTGCCCGCCCAGGCCGATGACGACGTTGCGCAGCGCGCGGTCGTTCAGGTCCATCACCCGCGGCCAGACGATCCGACGTGGATCGATGCCGAGTGCATTGCCCTGATGCAGATGGTTATCCAGCATTGCCGCGAGCAGATTGTGCGCAAGCCCGATCGCGGCGAAATCGCCGGTGAAGTGCAGGTTGATGTCCTGCATCGGAATCACCTGTGAACGGCCGCCGCCGGCGGCGCCTCCCTTGAACCCGAAAACCGGCCCCAGCGAAGGCTGGCGTAGCGCAATGACCGTGCGCCTGCCAAGACGATTCAGCGCATCACCCAGACCGATCACGGTCGTCGTCTTGCCTTCGCCGGCGGGGGTCGGGCTGATCGCGGTGACGAGCACCAGCCTGCCGTCCGGGCGCTGCTGCAGCGCCTCCAGGTGAGCGAGGGAAATCTTGGCCTTGTACCGGCCGAAGGGTTCGAGTGCCTGCTCGGGCAGGCCGAGCCGGCGCGCGGCAAGCTCAAGGATCGGTTCGGGCTTCGCGCGACGGGCAATATCCAGGTCAGAGTCCATGCGCCCAAGACTAACCGCAAATCTGACCAAATACCGGACCAAACACCGGACCGAAGACGCGTCGGCGCAACCGCGGCAAGGCAAACACCGCAGGAGTGCCTGCCCTAGCGCGCAGCGATGCGACGCGCCCCGTCAGGCGCCGATACGAACCGGGAGCAACCGAGGTCCGCGCACCGTACCGATCGACCAGGTCATCGGCCGGTCCTTATCCAGCGTGAATTCAGGGATGCGGCGCAACCACTGCTCGACGCCGACCGTCATCTCCATACGCGCCAGGTTTGAGCCGATGCAGCGAT
>JALRBB010000366.1 GCA_023257915.1 Quisquiliibacterium sp.
TCACCACATCCTAGCGACTTTCCAGCCGGAAAGCGTGTCTAAAGCTACCCCCTGCCGGAAATTTTGGACACAATCAGCCTAACTTCTATCCGAGTTCAATCCTTTACAGGACGGCCTCGGAGGGGTGCGGCGGTTTGAGGGCTGCCGATTGATTCCAGAAACCAAGGAGATTTTCTCAATGAAGAAATCAGTTATCGCACTGGCCATCGCCGCTGCTGTGCCAGCTTTCGCGCAAGCCGCAGGCAATGTCACGCTGTATGGTTCTATCGACACCAACATCGAGTTCAAGGACACCGGCGCCGCTAGCCGCACGAACATCGGCCAAAGCGGCCTGATGACCAATCGTTTCGGCGTCAAGGGCACCGAGGATCTGGGCGGCGGTCTGAAAGCTAACTTCATGATCGAGCAGTCGTACTCCAGCGACAATCCCTCGACCAACCCGACCACCTTCGGTGATCGTTCCGCTTGGGTCAGCACCAGCGGCGGCTTCGGTGAAATCCGTGCCGGTCGCGACTACACCCCGTTCTTCCGCACGATCTGCTCTGCCGACGTAATGAACGGCTGTACCGGTGCGATGACCACGCAGCACATCGCAGTCGCAGTTGACGCACGTGGCGGTGTTCGTGCCAACAACTCGATCGCTTACATCTCGCCGAAGATGAATGGCCTGTCGGTTTCGGCCATGTGGTCCGCTGGAAACGAGAACACCGGCGCTAACAAGTCGGATTCCGAGTATATGTCCGCGAACGTTGGTTACTCGGCTGGCAAGCTTTCCCTCGGTGCCGCCACGGAAACAACCAAAGCAGCCGCTGCCGGCAATCTGAAGCGTACCGTCGTGATGGCTGGTTACGATCTCGGTATGGCTAAGGTTGGTGCGTTCCACACCCGTCGTGACCAGAACGGTGACAAGGGTGATGCCACTGCGATCACCGCTGCTGTGAAAGCCGGCATGGGCTACGCGAAAGTGTCGCTCGGCCAAGGCGACCGTAACGGCGTGGATTACTCGCTGTGGGGTGTTGGTTACGAGCATCCGCTGTCGAAGCGTACCTCCCTGTACGCCACGTATGGCGTGAACGGCGCCGACAACAAGGCTGATCAGAAGACGATGCACCTCGGTGTTCGTCACATTTTCTGATTTCCGGCTGGCTTAGCCCAGCTTCGGAGAAAGACGCCGGCTTCTGCCGGCGTTTTTTTTCGTCGTGGGCTCGCTAACGAATCCCTGACGCAAATTTAGTGCAACGCGATCGCCTGCCTCAGGTCAGTCAGCAGATCCCGCGAATCTTCCAGCCCCACCGACAGACGAATCAATCCGGGCTCAATTCCGGCGGCCCGCATCGCCTCGTCCGACAAGGTACCGGCCCACATCGCCGCGGCATGCGCCGCGAGGGACTCGACCCCTCCCAGGCTTACCGCCTGGGTAAACAACTTCAGGCGGCTCATCACCCGCTCAGCCTCGCGATATCCACCTTCGAGCTGCAAGGCGATCACTGCGCCGAATCCGCGCATCTGCTGGCGAGCCAGGGCATGCTGAGGATGCGACGGCAAGCCCGGATAATGCACGCGCGCGACGCCACGCATTTTTTCCAGCGCTCGCGCGATGCGTAGTGCGCTCGCATTGATCCGTTCAACCCGAACCGCCAGCGTGCGCATTCCGCGCAGCAGCAACCAGGCGTCATGCGGTGCCAGCGTGCCTCCAAGCACGATCGCGCTATCCCAGATTCGTTCGATCAGACCTGGCGACCCGATGATCGCGCCGGCAGTCAGGTCATGATGCCCGCCAAGATACTTGGTCGCACTATGCACAACCAGGTCGGCACCGAGTGCGATCGGATTTTGATTGATTGGCGATGCGAAGGTGTTGTCCACCACGCTCAGAACGCCGCCCTTACGCGCCAGTGCACAGACCGCAGCAAGGTCGGTGAGCGCCAGCGTCGGGTTCACCGGTGTCTCGAGCATCATCAGCCGGGTGTTTGGTTCGATTGCATCGTTGAACTGCTGCACCGAAGTCTGATCGACCAGCGTGACCCGAACGCCAAAGCGCGGCAACAACTCGCCAAGCAGCTTGCTGGTACCCATGTAGTGACTGGTCTGCGCAACCACATGGTCACCCGCCGACAGCAGGCCAATCAGCGTGGTGGACACCGCACTCATGCCGCTTGCCGTGAGCAGCGCCGCCTCACCGCCCTCGAGCTGCGCGATCAGCTGGGCAGTTCGCTCCAGTGTCGGATTGCCGTAACGGGTGTAATACCGCGCATGCATCGGGCGACTGGCCATCTGCGCGAACTGCTGCGCATCGCCAGCACGAAAGGTTGCACTCGGGTGAATCGGCGGCGCAACCGACGAATCATCCTCCGGCAGCCGGTCGCCATGCTGAAGCAGCGTATCGGTACGTTTACCCACGATCGCAGGCGCCTTCAACTCGCCTGACTGTGCGCCTCGTCGCGCAACTCACGACGCAAGATCTTGCCAACGTTCGTCTTGGGTAATTCATTGCGGAACTCGATGTGCCGAGGACGCTTGTACCCGGTCAGGTTCTCGTTGCACCAATCGCGCACCTGCTGCTCGGTCAGCTCAGGATCCTTGCGCACGATGAACAACTTGACCGCCTCGCCGGAATGCGGATCCGGCACACCGATCGCAGCGCACTCCAGCACGCCGGGAAGGCCGGCGACCACCCCCTCGACCTCGTTCGGGAACACATTGAATCCGGAGACGAGGATCATGTCCTTCTTGCGATCAACGATGCGCACATAGCCGCGCTCGTCCATGATGCCAACGTCACCAGACTTGAAAAATCCGTCGGGTGTCATGACCTTGGCGGTTTCGTCCGGCCGATTCCAGTAGCCCGTCATCACCTGCGGCCCGCGAATCCCGATCTCGCCGCGTTCGCCGAGCGGCACAGGGCTCCCGGCGTCATCAAGAATCGCGATATCGGTCGACGGCAACGGCAGCCCGATCGTTCCGGAGAAGGCATCGGTGTCGGTCGGATTGGTCGTCGCCGATGGCGAGGTTTCCGACAAGCCATAGCCCTCGCAGATCGGACAGCCGGTCACCTCAAGCCAGAGTTTTGCCACAGCCTCCTGCACCGCCATGCCGCCGCCGGCACTGACACGCAGCCCGGAAAAGTCGAGCTTGATGAATTCCGGATGATTCGCCAGCGCATTGAACAGCGTGTTGACGGCTGGCAGGACATGAATCTTGTACGGCTGAATCTCCTTGACCAGCGCCGGGATGTCACGCGGATTCGGGATCAGAATGTTCAACGCACCGATCCGCATGCCGAATAGGCAGCAGACCGTCATCGCGAAGATGTGATAC
>JALRBB010000407.1 GCA_023257915.1 Quisquiliibacterium sp.
TCCCCGGCCAAGTACGGCATCCTGACCGAATTGCTCCCACCGGAAAAGCTGGTTGCCGCCAATGGCTGGATCGAGGGGACGACGGTTGGATCGATCATTTTGGGGACAGTCCTTGGAGGCGCCCTGATCGGCCCGAATGTCTCCGGCTTTTTGCTCTCGTTCGACCTGCCCAAGCTGGATACCGGAATCGACACGCCAGCCGAATCCGCGATTTTGATCATCGCGCTGTTTTACCTGCTGGCCGCCGCATTCAACCTGAAAATCCCGGACACCGGCGCCCGTTATCCGCATCAGGAGCGCAATCCGATCAAACTCGTGCTGGAGTTCGCCCACTGCGTGTCGGTTCTCTGGCGCGACAAACTGGGTCAGATTTCGCTGGCGGTCACCACCCTGTTTTGGGGAGCAGGGGCGACGCTGCAGTTCATCGTGCTTGAATGGGCGGAAACTGCGCTTGGCATGCCACTGTCAAAGGCGGCAGTGCTCCAGGGCGTGGTCGCGCTTGGCATTGCCGGCGGCGCGGTTGCTGCTGCACGTTACATTCCGCTCAAAGGTTCGCTGAGCGTGTTGAAAGTTGGCGTTGCGATGGGGCTAATCGTGCCGCTGATGACCTTGGTGAGTTCCGAGCAAGGGGCCTATCCGCTGCTGGTGCTGGTCGGCGCGCTCGCCGGCTTTTTCGTTGTCCCGATGAATGCATTGCTGCAGCATCGTGGTCACGTATTGATGAGCGCGGGTCATTCGATTGCGGTTCAAAACTTCAACGAAAACCTGAATGTTCTTGCCATGCTGGGCCTGTACGCCCTGCTGATCCGGCTCGATCTGCACATCAACTGGATCATCATCGGCTTTGGGCTGTTTGTTGCGATTTCCATGGTGCTGGTGGTGCTTCGCCACCGCGCAAATCAGCGGCGCTTTGATTCCGTCTCGCTGATCGGGGAAAGCTCCCACCACTGAGAACGGCCCAAGGAGGTGGCCGCGGCATCGTGCACCCGGCCGCGTTCCCGACGTCCTGAGGGCTTAGCTCGCCTGTGCGGCCAGTGCCCGGGCAAGGCATAAGTCACTCCAGCTCTTGCCCTTGTCCGACGGCGTGCGTAACAGATAGGCCGGATGGTAGGTCACCACGACCGGCACAGTTCGCTCACCCAGAGCGAAGCCATGTACCCGCCCGCGCAGACTCGAGATGCTCGCGTCGGTGCGTAACAGCGTTTGTGCTGCGAAACGTCCCATCACGACGATGATGCGCGGATCGACAAGCGCGATCTGGCGTGCCAGAAACGGTTCGCAGCTGCCGACTTCTGCGGGCAGCGGATCGCGGTTGTGTGGGGGCCGGCACTTGAGCACATTGGCGATGAAGACATCCTTGCTGCGCGACAAGCCGATCGCAGCGAACATATTGTCGAGCAGACGACCGGCCTGTCCGACAAACGGCTCCCCGCGGGCATCTTCCTCAGCTCCCGGCGCCTCGCC
Organism: Quisquiliibacterium sp.; assembly: GCA_023257915.1. Classification (GTDB taxonomy): domain Bacteria; phylum Pseudomonadota; class Gammaproteobacteria; order Burkholderiales; family Burkholderiaceae_E; genus Quisquiliibacterium. The sequence continues at coordinate 1,465 of JALRBB010000407.1, forward strand.
GATGAACATCCAGTCGGCGTTGCGATTGCCGACTCCAAACACCGTTTGGGTGCGCCCCTGGGAAAGGCTGCAGGCCTGACATCCAGCGACACTGGATTCCAGCGCTGCCCAGCCCATCGCTGAAACCTCACCCTGCCCGGCCGTGAGTTCCGCCACAGCGACCGACCCCGAGCCATCCTGGTCCGCTGGCAAAACCGCGCGATCTGCCCCTGCCGAGCGCTCGGAACTCGACAGCCCGGGCGGCGAAGCTTGCTCCTCCCGCTGCACTTGCCCAGCGCGTGAATCCCAAACCGGGCCCAGGCCGAGCGCTCGCCATGCACGCTGCTGGTTCTCATCCATGGTCATAAACAAGCCTCAGCACAAGCGCATCCTCGCGGCTATCTCCGGCTGCCGGGTAATAGCGTCTGCGCAATCCAATCTGCTCGAATCCAAAGCCCTGGTAAAGCAGTCGCGCCGGACCGTTTGACGGACGCACTTCGAGCATCATCGAGTCCGCACCGCGCTTGCGGGTGTCATCGACCAGCCACCGCAGCAGGGCTCGCGCGACACCCCGCCGCTGACATGCCGCTGCGACACTGAGGTTCAGCAGATGAACCTCGCCGGGGAGCCACATCACCACCGCATAGCCGATCACACCGCCTTCGTCTTCAAGGATCCAGGCATCGTATCCTGCCTTGAGCGAGTCTCGAAAATTTCCGGCAGTCCAGGGGAACGGATAAACCGCATTCTCGATCTGCATGATCGCTTCGATATCGGATTCACGCATCGTGCGGACCCGCCATTGGACAGATGCGTCGGCGCCGAGCAACGTGGACATGATTCAGCCCACGACGCCGGACCGAGACGCACGCGCAAGGCGCTGTTCATCGACATCCAGCGCAACCTTGTCCCGCACATAGATCGGACTGGCCCGCGCCGCCTCCATGCCTGCGCCTTGCGCGAGCCGGTATGCGGCAATCGCTGCGACCGCATCAGCGCGGGCAAACTGCGTGTTCAGGATCGACAGGCCGCGTTCGCGGATTGCCTGGTGCAGTGTCGGATATTTCTCGAACCCATCGCCAACCGCCAGCCAGTCGCCTGCGCAGTCGCCGTCCGGCAGGCAACTGAGCAGTTGCTCCGCGGCCCGCTCCGGGTCATCGACCTGCAATGGCGCGGCAGCCGAAACATCGGCTCCGTCGACGCGAAATACGCCGTGGTAAACCTGCTGCATGCGCGCGTCGATCGCCACCAGCGCGTTTGCGGCACCAGCCTGCCAGGCGAGCGCCTCAAGCGAGGAGACTGCGAACAGCGGCTTGCCGATCGCGAACCCCAAACCCTGCGCCAGACCGCACCCGATTCGGATCCCGGTGAACGAGCCCGGTCCAGCATCGAAGGCCAGAGCGTCCACATCCGCCAGCGCCAGGCCGGCGTCGGTCATCAGTTCGCGGGCGATTACCAGGGCGCGATGCGAGTGCTGCTGACCTGCCAGCTCGGAATGCTCGCGGCAGTGCGACCGTCCAGCCCTGCGCCAGCGCAGCGCGACCGAGCACCAGGACGTTGAAGTTGACAGGGCGAGGATGACCCCGTGCGGCACGCTCGCGTTTGATTGGATCCCGGATTGCATGCCGGGATTTTAGTCGAGCACCGACTCTCGGCCCGTGCCGTTACCGCCGCGTGTTCAGCAGGCGATCTCAGCGGCGCTCCTCCTCGTGCCTTCGATAGCCCGAATCCTGATGCCTGCGATGCATTTGGCGATGCCGTTCGCGCAACTGCATGCGCAGCTCGTGGCGCTCCTCGGGAGACAGTTGTCGCTGCGGTGAGGGATCCGGGTGCGCAGGAGCCTGCTGGCGCAATTCATGTCGCAGCATTTCGCGCTCATGCGCCGACATGCGCTCGCCACGGTCGTGGGCAAGCACGCGCTGCACCGGCAGAACCGCACCAAGCAGTATCGCGGCCAGAATCAGGTGTCGTTGCGCGGATCTCATCCACCGATTTTATGCAAGGAGCGAGCCTTGCGGCTGGCACGCGCCGGTAAACCGTGTAACAAACCGTAAGTCAGCAAGGTCACAGCCTTGCCGATTGGCGCCCGCTGGGTATCATCCAAGCATGACTTCGCCACGCAAACAGGTGCTGGTCGTCGACGACGATCCCAAGCTACGCGAGTTGCTTCGTCGTTATCTGGACGAAAACCAGTTCGAAGTCAGCCTCGCCCAGGACGCGCCATCGATGGCCCGACTGACGCAGCGGCATCGCTTCGATCTGATCGTGCTTGATTTGATGCTGCCTGGCGAGGACGGCCTGTCGATCGTGCGCCGTCTGCGCGGCGCCGCCGACCGGACACCGATCATCATGCTGACCGCGAAGGGAGACGAGGTCGATCGCATTCTCGGCCTGGAGATGGGCGCTGATGACTACCTCCCCAAGCCCTTCAATCCCCGCGAGTTACTGGCACGAATGCACGCGGTGCTCAGACGCCAGCCCACGCCAGACTCTCCCGGCGCACCCTCCGCTGAGCCTGAAGAGATGAGCTTCGGCCACTTTCGGCTCGATCTTGCGGCGCGAACCCTGGAGCGCGACGGCTCCCCGGTGCCATTGACCAGCGGCGAATTCGCCGTGCTGAAGGTATTTGCCCGCCATCCGCGAGTCCCGCTGTCTCGCGAGAAATTGATGCAACTGGCGCGCGGACGCGACTACTCCGCCTTCGATCGCAGTCTCGATGTGCAGATATCTAGGCTTCGCAAGCTGATCGAGGATGATCCGCAACATCCGCGGCATCTGCAGACTGTCTGGGGAGTGGGCTATGTCTTCGTGCCCGACACCCGCTGAGCCAGCGAGGCGATGTCTAGCCGCGATCGCGTTGCATCCGGGGATTTAAACGGCGTTCGTATGGTTCGCATCAGCCTGTTCTGGCGCACCTTCCTTCTGGTCTGCACGCTGGTTCTTCTGAGCCTGTCGGTGGCCGGAGGGGCCGCCAAACTGCTGGACAGCACCCCTCCCGAGCAGCGACTCGCCTGGGAGATCAGTTCGGTGGTGAATCTGACCCGCTCGGCGCTGGTTAGCTCGCAGGCCGAGCGCCGTGCCGCGCTGCTCGATGATCTGGTCCGCGCAGAGGGTGTTCGTATTGCCCTGTTGGAACCGAACGATGAACTTGAACCACTGCCAGGCAGCGCGGATGCATCACTACTGGCGAATGCCCTGGACAGACTGCTCGGCGATGCGACACGACTGGCCGGAAAACTCAATGGAGAGCCTGGGCTGTGGGTCAGCTTCAACATTGACGACGATCAGTACTGGCTCGGCATGCGCCTGGAGCGCTGGACGCGCCAGGCCGGGCCGCCCTGGTGGCTTGTTGCGGCGCTGACACTCGTGGTTGGCATGCTCGGCGCCCTGCTGATCAGCCGCCTTGTCAATCGTCCGCTGGCACGGCTCGCCGCGGGGCTGGGCAGGGTCGCTGCCGGACAACCGGGGCCGGAACTTGCCGAGACCGGTCCGTCAGAGTTGGCCGAACTCAATCGTCACTTCAATCTGATGTCTCGAGAGCTTGCCAGCTTGGAAAGCGACCGTGCCGTCGCTCTGGCCGGCATCTCGCACGATATCCGGACGCCGCTGACCCGGCTGCGCATGGAGATCGAGCTGTCCGGGCTGGGCGAATCAGAGCGGGAGTCGATGAGCGCGGATATTGAACGCATCGACCGGATCGTTGCCAAATTCGTTGAATACGCCAGAAGCGCCTCCGCCGAAAGCAACTCGCCACGGATCGAGCTTGTCGACGTGGGATCGCTGCTCGAGGACCTGCGCAACGGTTATTTGGGACGCCTCGGCGACGAACATTCCAGCGTCGATCTGCAGATCAGCCCGGGACTCCAATGGCGCGGAGATCCGCTGGATCTGCTGCGCGTGCTTGCCAACCTGCTCGAAAACGCGATCCGCCACGGCCACCGAGACGATGAACCCGCGCAGATCACCATCAAGGCCTCTCGCAGCGCGGCACCCTTGATCGGAACATCCGCACTGCAGATCGAAGTTCTCGACGAAGGCCCGGGTGTGCCAGTGCAGGAACGTGAGCGCTTGTTGCGTCCGTTCACACGCTTGCAAACCGAACGAAACGAACAGGGTGGCAGTGGCCTCGGTCTCGCGATCGTGCAGCGCATCGCCCAGCGCTACCGTGGCAGCTGCTCGCTCGAAAATCGGGCTCAGGCCGGCTTGTGCGCAAGGGTGTGGCTGCCGGATGCGCAAGGTCGATAGCGAATCACAATCAATCGAATTTGAAGAATCAATTGGCCGGAGCAATGGACGCCGCGTATCATGCAATTTGTCCAGGACGAATCGTCTGAGCAAGGTCGATCGTCCCGGCCTGTAGAACTTGTCAACCCTGGAGACTGCAATGCCCAAGCTGCAAGGAACCAAGACGCATCAGAACCTGAAAGATGCGTTCGCTGGCGAAAGCCAGGCTAACCGCCGTTACCTGTATTTCGCAAACAAGGCTGACGTTGAAGGCCACACTGAAGTCGCGGCTCTGTTCCGTTCGACCGCCGAAGGCGAGACCGGCCACGCGCATGGCCACCTCGATTATCTGGCTGAAGTCGGCGACCCGGCAACCGATATGCCGATCGGTTCTTCTGAGAACAACCTGAAGGCGGCTGTCGCCGGCGAAACCCACGAGTACACCGACATGTACCCGGGAATGGCCAAGACCGCTCGCGACGAGGGCTTCGAGGAAGTTGCCGACTGGTTTGAGACGCTGGCCAAGGCTGAGCGCTCGCACGCGAACAAGTTCGCGAAGGCTCTGGAAGGTCTGGCAAGCTAATTTCGATCGAGCTTTCCCGCGGGGTTCGCCTCGCGGATCGGTACGCATCTTTGTGAAGCGTTCCCGATCAGGCCACGGGGGAGCGCGACGCCCGCGTCTCCCCCGTGTTTTTTCTGTCGAACCAGACAGACTTGAAAAATAAGACTCCCCCTCAGGACCCCATCATGAGCACTCGCGAAGGTTCACTCGAAGCACCGACCCGCCATCCGCTCGACTGGAAGAACCCCGAGTTCTACGACGAGACCTCATGCCTGGCAGAGATGGAGCGCGTCTTCGACATCTGTCACGGATGCCGTCGCTGCGTGAGCCTGTGCAACTCGTTTCCAGTGCTGTTCGACCTGGTCGATGAAAGCCCGACCATGGAGGTTGATGGCGTCGACAAGAAGGACTATTGGAAAGTCGTTGACCAGTGCTATCTGTGCGACGTCTGCTACCTCACGAAGTGTCCGTATGTGCCGCCGCACCCGTGGAATCTTGATTTCCCGCATCTCATGCTGCGGGGCAAGGCGATTCAGTTCAAACAGGGAACGCCGACTCGTTTTCGTGATGTGCAGCTCGCCTCGACAGATCGTAACGGCAAGCTCGCA
>JALRBB010000443.1 GCA_023257915.1 Quisquiliibacterium sp.
TGGCGGAATAAGGCGCCTGGCGCCTCAGTCATGTTTAGCTGATGCGTGCTGCGTTTGATGGGCTGCACCCGCTAGCCACGGCAAACGCGTCTGCAAAGTCGTCGGAGTGCCGCGCTTAGAGCTGCGCACGCGCACTGAACGGTTCGTAAATTCGAACCCTGAGGCAGAAAAACGAAAAGGCCACCCGACGGATGGCCCTTTTTTGTTTTTTGGTGGAGCGGAGGAGGATCGAACTCCCGACCTTCGCATTGCGAACGCGACGCTCTCCCAGCTGAGCTACCGCCCCAAAGGTTCGCGATTATAACTGAATTGCCCGGTGCAGAGCGTTGCCAGACTCGCACTCTGGCGTCGCAGCAGTTACAGTAGTCGCTATGCCCGCACCGCGTTTTACCGAAGAATTCTGCAACCGCGAATACAACAACCGCGCGCGCGTCCCCGGCAACGAACAGTTGCATGCCGCGCATGTTGCCCAGTCGCACGAAGTGCGCCGTACCGCCCGTTGCCTGCTCGATTTGCCTTATGGCAGTTCGCCCAACGAACGCCTGGATCTGTTCCCGGCCAGCACCGAGGGCGGCCCCCTGCTGGTCTTTATCCATGGCGGCTACTGGCGCTCGCGTAGCCGGACCGAATATGCCTGGCTGACGCCGGCGTACACGGCCAGAGGCGTGAATGTCGCCCTGATCGACTATGACCTGGCCCCGATGGTCAGCATCGATACGATCGTCTTGCAGACCCTGCGGGCGATCGAATGCTTATGGCGTGCAGCCGAAGAACATCGCTACGACGCGTCACGCATTGTCGTCGCCGGCCACTCGGCCGGCGGGCACCTGACCGCGATGGCGATGAGCGCGCTCTGGCCGGTCTGGGATCCGGATCTGCCCGCCGACCTGGTCAAGGGCGGTGTTGCGATCAGCGGCATCTACGATCTGGAACCCATCCGGCATGCGAGTTTTCTGAACGTCGACCTCCAGCTCGACGCGCAATCCGCCTTCCGGCTCAGCCCCGCCTGGATGCCGGCGGCCAGCAAGGCCGCCCTGATCACCTGCGTTGGCGGCGACGAAAGCGACGAGTTCAAGCGCCAGAACGCGCTGCTCGGCGAACGCTGGCGATCGGCTCTGCTTGCCGACATCCCGGCACCGGGCCGCAATCACTTCACGGTGCTGGATGCCCTGGCAGACCCGACCCATGCACTGTTCAAGGGAACCCTTGGGCTTTGCAATGGCAATCGATGATCCGAGACCGATGAACCAACCAAGCGCAGGAACTCCTTCCGACGAATCGCCAAATGGGCATGAAGCCCGCCTGAAGCACATTTTCGATGCGGTGCTCGAAGGCATCGTCGTGATCGACTCGCACGGCATCATCACCGAGATCAACCAGTCGGCCCTGCAGATGTTCGGATATGCGAGCGACGAGTTGCTCGGCCGCAATTGCTCGCTGCTGATGCCCGCGGCGATTGCGGCTCAGCATGACCATTACCTGAGTCAGTACGAGCAAACCGGCGAAAAGCACATCCTGCGCGAACCCCGGCGGGTTCGTGCCCGACGTCGCAACGGGGAGGAATTCCCAATTCATATCGCGGTCAACGAAACGCGCACTGCGCAAACGCGGATCTATACAGCGGTCATCCGGGACATTACCAAAGCGCTGCAGACCGAGAAGGCGCTGAGCGACGCGAAAGAGGCGGCCGAAGCCGCCAGCCAGCTGAAAAGCGACTTTCTGGCCAACATGAGTCATGAGCTGCGCACACCGCTCAATGCGATCCTGGGACATGCGCAGTTACTTGGCGCTGAACAGAACATCCGTGGCGAAACCGTCCTCGACAGAGCCTCGGTCAGCGAGCACGCCGACCGGATCATGCAATCCGGCTGGCATCTGCTTGGACTGATCGAAGAGGTTCTCGATCTGGCAAAGGTTGAGTCCGGAACCGAGAAAGTGGTG
>JALRBB010000472.1 GCA_023257915.1 Quisquiliibacterium sp.
GGCGTCGAGTAGGAACTGCAGCGCTAGAGCCCCAAACCCGATCGGCATCATCGCGTATGGGATCGCCATCGGGGTGCCAAAGCTCGAGGACTCGCGCTCGCCGTGAACCGCCGCCTGCAGCGTCTGGGCGCCACCGTACCAAGCCATCCCGAGACAGAACGCCACGCCCACCATCCCGATCAGGACGCGGATCGCGCGTTGCGCGCCCGGTCCAAGCTTCTCGGTAAAGAAGGTGATCCGGATGTGTGAGTCCTCGCGCTGAACGTCGGCCGCAGTCATTGCCGCGATGTAGACGATCAGAAAGGTGTTCACTTCCAGGCTCCACGAGGTGGGGGCGCTAAAGCCGTAGCGCACCACGGCGTCATAGCAGATCGTGGCGACCATGAAGAAAAGCACCAGCTGACCGATCAGGCTCAGAGCCTGGATCAGGCGCGTGAACAGGGCGTGGGCGCTTCGCATCGTTTTAGCTCGTGGCTTTGCCGAGAGCCAGGTCGATCGCCTTCTTGCCGACCGCCTCGCCGATTTCGCCGACCCAGGTGGCACGCACTTTTGCGCCCGCCTTGTCGAGTGCGATCAGATCGGCCTGGCTGGGTGCAATCACCTTGAGACCAACCTGCTTCATCTTCGGCCAGTACTCGTTTGGGTAGATCTTGTCATTGGCTTCCTTGGCCGATTCGACGTCGAACCAGGCAGCTGCGGCTTGCATGCCCTTGCGCACGTCTGCGGGCAGCTTCTCCCAGCGGCTTTTCTTGACAAAGATACCAATGCCATAGGCGGTGATCGGGATTTGATAGCAGCTTCCAAGCTGTTCATGCAGGCTGCGTCCGATCACGGTCGAAATATTCGCAACCGCCGCGTCTACGGTCTTGCGCTGTACGGCCAGATACAGTTCCGAGGACGGAATGTTCACGGTTGCACCACCAAAGCCCTCGATGACCCCGTTGGCCTCGAAGCCAACCACTCGAACCCGCTTGCCCTTGATGTCGGCGATCGACTCGATCTTGCTCGACTTGCCGGCCCACAGGTACTCAGGCTCGAGGATGCCGCTGCCCACACTGAGCATGTAGAGGTCGTCTTTGGCCAGATGTTCGTTGATCAGATTGAACAACGGAGAGCCAATCGCCAGCCGCTTCGGGTTTCGGTACAGGTCTTCGGCCACACCCGGCAGACCGAGCACGCCGAGGATCGGTAGCGAGCGGGTGATGTAGGAGGTGGTGTGGAACATGAAGTCAATGTTGCCCGCACGCAGCGCAGGCAATTGGTCGCCGGCTTTGAGCAGCTTGCCGGAATCAAAATAGTCGACCTGGATCGCCGCAGAGGCGTTTTTACGCAGATGTTCAACGAAGCCGTTCGAACCGAAGGTCAATGCCTTGTACGACTTGGGCAGATAGGTCACGCCGGTCATGCGGGTCGCGGCAAATGCGTTCAGTGGCGCGAGGCCGCCGGTCAAACTCAGACCGGCTGCGGCGGTGGAAAACTGCAGAAGTTGGCGGCGATTGATTGTCATGGTGGTCTCCTACGTTAGGTTGGTGTTAGAAAAAGCTTGGCAGCCAGAGGCTTAGATCCGGAACCAGTACAAAAATCATCATGATCACGAACTGCACAACAACAAATGGGGTGACGCCGGCAATGATTTCCTCGACTGAAAGCACCGGACACACGCCGCGCAAGGCATATAGATTCAGCCCGACAGGCGGAGTAACCACGGCAATTTCAAGATTCATTACCAGGATGATTCCGAACCACAACGGGTCGTAGCCGAGGGCCGTGATCAGCGGCAGAAGGATCGGCGTCGTGACTACGATCAGCGAAACCCCGTCGACCAGCATGCCGAGCACGACCAGCGCCAGCATCACCAGCGTCAGAATCAGCCAGGGCGGCATTTGGGTCGCGACCAGGGTTTCGCTGACAGCTTCGGGAATACGGACCAGGTTCAGGTAGTCGCCGAAGATCTTGGCGCAGCCGATGATCAGCAGGATCGAGCCGGAGACCTTGACGCTGCTCGACAAGATCTGCATGAACTTTTTGAAGGACAGCGCACGGAACACCACGGCTGCAATGAACAGGGCGCCGGCCGCACCAAAGGCTGCCGACTCGGATGGCGTAGCCAGACCTGAATAGATCGCACCCAAGACGACGCCGACCAGCAACAACGTGTGCCAGATTCCACTCAGTGCAAACAGGCGTTCGCCCCAGGAGTAGCGAGTGGCGGTGTCTGCCGGAGCAAGCGCCGGATTGGCAAGCGCGCGGAAATAAATGAACAGCGACAATGCGAGTGCCAGCACGATCCCGGGCAGAATTCCGCCGATGAACAACTTGGCAACCGATACGCCAGAGGTCGCACCGTAAATGATGAATGGCACGCTCGGCGGAATCAGCATCGCGAGCGCGCCGGAGCTGGCGACGCTGCCGGCTGCCAGCTTGCGGTTGTAGCCATGCTTGAGCATCTCGGGCACGGCGATCGAGCCGACCGCAGCGACGCCTGCGACGCTGACGCCACTGATGGCGCCAAAGACCGTCGATGCACCGACTGTCGCGATGGCCAGTCCGCCACGCAGCCATTGCAACCACATGGACGCTGCGCGAAACAGGTTCGCGCCAACCGGTGTTTCGGCCAGGAAATTGCCCATCAGGATAAATAGCGGCAGCGCGATCAGCTCGAAGCTGTACAGCTGGCTGAAGAACGACGATGGCGCGAAAAACAGCGCAATGCTGCCGCGAGCCATGTACAGGCCGGTCAGGCCTGCTGCGCCGAGTGCCAGAAAAATCGGCGCCCCGATGCCGATCAGCGCGAGCAGGATGAAGACGACAATGAACGGTTCGATCATTCAACCACCTTGTTCAGGTGCAGGTTTGAAATCCGGGCTTGCGAGCAGCCGAGCTGTCTTAAAACGTCGTCCGTGTCGTCCCCAAGCCCGGGCGCGTTGTTGCGGATCCGTCCGGGTGTGGCAGTCAGCTTGGGCACAATCCCGGGTACTGCGATCTGATCGCCGTCCCGGGTGGTCTGGGAAAGGATCATGTTGCGAGCCTGATAGTGTGGATCTTCGGCAATGTCCCGGGCGGTGTACACCTTGCCCGCCGGCACGCGCGCCTCGCCCAATACCGCCAGCACCTCGGCAACCTTGCGCTCACATGTCCAGGCTTCGATGGCTTCGTCGAGTTGGCTGACGCGTGCAACGCGACCGGCATTGTCCGCTAAGGCGGGATCACTGGCGAGATCGGGGCGGTCGATCGTCTGCATCAGACGCTTGAAGATGCTGTCGCCGTTGCCTGCAACCAACACGATTCCATCGAGACAGCGGTAGGCATTCGATGGTGCGATGCCGGGCAGCGCACTACCGGCCGGATCGCGCACCGCCCCAAAGGCGCTGTATTCGGGAATGAGGCTCTCCATGACATTGAAGACCGCCTCGTGCAGCGCAACATCGACTACCTGTCCGACGCCACCGTTGACCCTGCGGTGATACAGCGCGGT
>JALRBB010000480.1 GCA_023257915.1 Quisquiliibacterium sp.
ATACCCGCCAGCGGCCCGAGCGGCACGCCCGCGGCACGCTGCGTGTCGATCGCATCGGCACTGGCGCGGGCGCCTTGCGCATGCACGGTCGTGAAGGTTGCAGCACCTTCGCTCGAGCTGGACACGGCATCGAGTGCGCGCTCGGTCAATTCACGGCTGCTCGTCTGGCCAGCGGCCAGTTGCGCCTGCAGTTGTGCAATCGGGGGGAAGCTGCGGGGAGTTGAGGCCATCTTGAGCTCGGCAACAGGTTGAGGGCTTGTCGATCTTAGCAGCGAGGCCGCACACCGTGCGGTGCGTCGACGCGCGGAATGTCGGACAGCGGGCAGGCTTTGCAACAAGGTTTGGGGGCCGGATTCAGCGTATGCTCGGACACGCCGCGCGCACCGGCGGGCCGCGCGGTAACTGCGATGGCTTGTCCCGCCTGCGAGGTGCAAGAGTTGAACGATTCTTTCGCGCCGGCGGATGCCGGCATTGATCCGCAGCGGTTGCGCGAGGCGCTGGCTGACGCCGATCTTCGCGTATTGCTGATGGTGCTGCACCAGTTGACCGGAGATCGCCGCTGGATCAGCGATCCGCTGCTGCCTCGGCGCGATGTGCGCCTGATCGCCGACGAGTCTGCTGGCTTCGATGAGGCGACTCAGCGGTTGATCCGCGACGCAGCGTTCGAGTTGCTGTCGCGCGGCGTTCCGAGTCCGGCGATCGCGCGACCCGATGACGCCAAAATTCTCGAGATGATGAGCGCCTGTCTGGGCGAGGCAGTCGACCCTGCTTACGCGCCGATGGTGCGCGAGGACATGGGCGTGGCCGACGGTGATGCGCACTGGAGCGCCGAGCCCGATCCGGATCTGTTGCAGCAGTCGCGGGTGCTGATCATCGGCGCCGGCGTGTCGGGTCTGGGACTGGCGATGCAACTGCAGCGTCTTGGCATTGCCTATCAGATCATCGAGCGCAACGAGGATGTCGGTGGCACCTGGCTGGAAAACCGCTATCCCGGTGCAGGGGTCGACACGCCGAACCTGTTCTATTCATGGAGTTCGCAGCGCAATCCCCATTGGACCCGTTACTTCTCGCTGCGCGATGAGATTCTTGGCTATCTGCAGGGCACCGCCACTCGGGTCGGCCTTCGCGAGCACATCCGTTTCGGCACGGAAATGCGGCGTGCCGACTGGGACGAGCAGCGTTTGCTGTGGCGGGTGCAGCTGGCACCGACAGGGGCTGCCCCGGACGCAGTCTGCGAGACCCTGGAAGTGCGTTACCTGGTCAGCGCGATCGGACATATCAGCGAGCCGAATCAGACCCGGATCGACGGTATGCAGGATTTCCAGGGTCCGATGTTTCATTCGGCACGCTGGCCCGACCGACTGGAGCTTGCCGGCAAGCGCGTCGCGATCCTGGGCACGGGTGCGACCGCGATGCAACTCGCTCCGGCGATCATCGAACAGGTGGCCCAGCTGACGATCTATCAGCGAACCGCGCAATGGGCGCGCCCGACGCCCGAGCTACGCCGCGAAGTCTCACCGGCTGCCCGCTGGCTATTTGCGAACGTGCCGTTCTATGCCCAGTGGTATCGCTTCACCCTGTTCTGGCGCTATGGCGACGGCCTGCTGCGGTTTTTGCGCAAAGATTCGCAATGGCCGCATCCTGAGCGGTCACTGAATCGCGTCAACGACAAGCATCGCGAGCAGATGACCGAGCACATCCGAACCGTGCTTGCGTCGCGTCCGGACCTGGTCGACAAATGCGTGCCCGACTATCCGCCTTACGGCAAGCGCATCCTGCTCGACAACGGCTGGTACGACATGCTGCTTCGCAACGACGTCGAACTGGTGACCGAACCGGTTTCGCGCTTCGATGCCGATGGTGCGGTGACGGCTGACGGCCAGCATCGTGCGCATGACGTCGTGGTGTTGGCGACCGGATTTTCAATCGCCAAGCTCAGCGCACGTCTGGATATCCGGGGGCTGGGAGGACGTACGCTGGCCGAGGCTTGGGCTGACGACAATCCTCGCGCTTACCTGGGGATCACGGTACCGGACTTTCCGAATCTGTTCATCCTGTACGGGCCGAACACCAACCTCGGGCATGGCGGCAGTGCGATCTTTCATGCCGAGTGTCAGGTCAGGTACATCACGCGCAGCATCGTCCAGGCGATCGAGCATCGCGTCCAGGCGCTGGACGTGAAGCGTGCGGTGCATGATGCCTGGATTGCCAAGGTCGATGAGGAGCATGCGCAACTGATCTGGACGCATCCGGGAATGTCGACTTGGTATCGCAATCAGCATGGCCGTGTGGTGTCGACCTCACCGTTTCGGCTGGTCGATTACTGGCGCATGACGCATGAGGCCGATCTGGACAACTATCGGCAACTGACCGTTCAGGAAGGCGCTGACACCGGATGAAGTGACTGTCGCGCGGGTATCTTTGCGAGCTACGACAGCAGGGCCTGGACCCGCCTTGGGCAGGGTCTGCGGACCGTTCAGTTAGCGGGTGCGGGTAGGTTCGGTGACGAAGCCGATCTTCGTGATGCCGGCGCTCTGCGCATTCGACATCACTTCAGCAATGCGCTGGTAGCGGGTGTTGCGATCGGCGCGCAGGTGCAGTTCCGGCTGCGGCTTGACCGCTGCCGCAGCCGAGAGCCGCTCGACGAGTTGTTCGTCGCTCGCGAGCCGGTCTTCGTTCCAGAACAGCGTGCCGGACGGATCAATCGACAGCGTGATCGTTTCGGGCTTGGTCGCAGTGGCTGGCGCCTGCGCATTCGGCAGATCAAGTTTGATCGAATGACTGATCAGCGGGGCGGTGATGATGAAGATCACCAGCAGCACCAGCATCACATCGACCAGCGGGGTCGTGTTGATCTCGGCCATCGGCTGGCCACCTCCGCGCTGCTCGAAACCACCGAAAGCCATTACCAGTCTCCTGAGTCGACAAGCACGAAGTCAGTGGCCGACGCTTTGCGTGTCGCTGGTCGACGGAACTGACCCGGCGCGCAGGGCGTCGGTGCCGCTGCCTGCCACACGCCGACCGGTGGTCAGCAAGGCCAGCAGATCGTGTGCGAAGCCGTCGAGTTCGGCGAGCGTCACGCGGTTGACCCTCGTGAATGCGTTGTAGGCGAGCACTGCCGGGATGGCTACCGCAAGCCCTGCCGCGGTCATGATCAGAGCCTCGCCGACCGGTCCGGCAATTTTGTCGATCAGAACCTGGCCGCTGCCGGCGATCGTCAGCAGTGCGTGATAGATGCCCCAGACAGTGCCGAAAAGTCCGACGAACGGGGCGGTGGCACCGACCGAGGCGAGAAAGGTCTGCCCGCTCTCGAGTTCGCTGGACGCGCGGTTGATCTCCTGGCGCAATGAGCGGGTCAGCAGTTCGGTGGGGTCGACCGCCGCTGCCAGCGAGCTGTCCGGGCGCATTGTCGCTGCCTGCCGGGCTCGCTCGGCCAGCGGCACGAACACCTGTTCACGGTCGGCAGCGCGCAGGGTCGCGATCGCTTCGTCCAGGGAACTCGCTGCCCAGAAACGCTCGAGCGCGGCGCGCGCGCCCTTGCGCAGGCGCCAGGCCCGCCAGACCTTGGACAGGATGAAATACCAGCTTGCGATCGACATCGCGAGCAGCAGGTAGGCGACGAAATGCGTGACCGCATCACCCGCCTGCCAGAAATGCATGAGACCCAGTGTTTGTTCCTGCATCACCTCAGCCTTCGAGCCTGAAGACCCATTTCCAGTCACGGTACCACTCCGCGACCGGTTTGCCGTCGACGGTGGCCGGCACAAAACGCCATTTTTTCACAGTCTCGATCGCGGTCTGATCAAGAAGCTTTGAGCCGCTCGATTGACTGAGTCGCACTTCAAGCACTTTTCCATCCGAACTGACATGCACGTCGAGTCGCACTTCCCCTTGTTCGCCGAGTCGGCGAGCCATCGCGGGATACCCGGGTGGTTCATTGCCACTCCAGCTCGCGTCGATTCGAGGACCCTGCCGGGGCGCCGGGCTGGCGCGATCCGGTGCCACCCGAGGTGCTGGGTCCGGGGAGCTTGCCGCTGGAATCGGTTGCGGCGCTGCCGCCGGTTCGATGGCTGGTGCAGCGATCACGGCCGGCGCCGGCGCTTGCACGGCCGCAGGCGGCGATGGCTGGCGCTGCACCGGTCGCTCGAGGGGGGGCGCTGGGGGTGTTGGTCTCGGCTTCGTGACCGGCTTTGGTGGCGGTTTCGGCTTCGGCGGTGGTTCTGGCTTCGGCGGCGGTTCCGGCTTCGGGGCAGGCTGCGGCACCGGAGGGGGTTCCGGTTCTGGAACGGGTTGCGGCACGGGGGGCGCAGAGAGCGGAGCGGCGGGCGCTTGTTCAAGAGGCGCCGAGACCGGGGCCGGCGGCAATGGCTTCGGAGGTTCCACAAGACGCACCGTGACCGGTCGAACCGGCTCGGGAGGCTTGGCCGGAACGACGAGTGTGAGCGCGGCCGCGATCACGAGTCCGTGCAACAGCAAGGCGCCGCACGCAGCGATCCACGGTCGGTTGTCCATCGCCGGAATTATAGAGAGTCAGCGGCGCTGAGATCCCCGCAAGAGGCATCGCGCCGTGCCTGCGCCTAGAATCACGCTATGAGGAAAAACCCCCTGGCTTTCGTGTGGCTGTCGTGCCTGTTGCTGGTGCAGGCCTGTGCGTTGCAGCCGATCGCATCGGGATCGGATCGATCGCTGGGCGAGCCCGCAACGGCGGTGGCTGCACGCGTTGCGCTTGGTGTCGACACGGCACCTGCGCCGATGCCGAGTGCGTTGCGCGGTCTGGTCGGCGACGATCGGATGCCCGATTTTCTGTTGCTCGGAGAGGTGCATGACCATCCGCTGCATCACCGGTTGCGGCTGGACTGGCTGACAAGCCTCAGCGCCTCGCAACCGGTCGCGATCGTGATGGAGCAGTTTGACCAGGAGCGGCAAGCCGATCTGGACGCTGCGCGCGAGCGTGGCGATTCGGCACGCAATCTGGCTGGTGCGGCGGGTTTTCGATTCAACGGATGGGACTGGACCTTCTATGAGCCAGTCGTTCGCCTCGCACTGGAGCGCGGCAATCTACTGTTCGCCGCGAACCTGTCGGTAGAGCGCGCGCGCGCAATCGCGCGCGGGTCCGCCACGGGTGAAGCCGCGCTCGCCGATTGGAGCGCCGCGGATCAGTTGGCGATGGAGGGCGAGATCGATCGCGGCCACTGCGGGATGCTGCCCGCCACGGCACTCGGACCGATGGCACGCGCGCAGCTGGCCCGCGACGCGACGATGGCGACAGCAATGCTGCGTGCACGTCGCGAGTCGGGGCTGCCGGTGGTGCTGATTGCCGGGAATGGTCATGTGCGACGGGATCTCGGTGTTCCGCGTCATCTGCTTGCTCAGATGCCTGCTGCCCGAATCATCAGTGTCGGGTTTCTGGAACGAGGTCAGACCGAGCCGGTCGGGCAGGCAGATGCAGGATCACCCGGAGCGGTGATTCGCTATGACCTTGCAGTGCTGACACCTGCGCACCAACGCCCCGATCCCTGCGAGGTTTTTCGTCAGTCGCATCCCAGATCAAAAACCTCCGCCGGATCGATTCCGAACGCTAAGCCAGGCTCGGCGAGCAAGTAACGTCGCGGCCGACTGGCTCGGCTCTCAACAGATCGGGGCTTGTCGGGGAAGTGGGCCGGATCAGCGCAGACCCAGCACGTCTTGCATGTCGAACAGGCCCTTGGGCTTGTCCGCAAGAAAACGGCAGGCTCGAAGGCTTCCATGGGCATAGGTCAGCCGGCTGGCTGCTCGGTGCGTGATCTCGATGCGCTCGCCGATGCCGGCGAACAGCACCGTGTGATCTCCGACGATGTCGCCGCCGCGCACGGTGGCAAAGCCAATGGTCGATGGGTCACGCTCGCCGGTGACGCCTTCACGGCCGTAGATCGCGACTTTGGAAAGATCCCGCCCGAGTGCATTGGCGACCACTTCACCCATCTTCAGTGCGGTGCCGGACGGAGCGTCGACCTTGTGGCGATGATGCGCCTCGATGATCTCGATGTCGTAGCCCTGCGCAAGGATTCGCGCAGCGGTCTCGAGCAGTTTGAGCGTGACGTTGACGCCCACACTCATGTTGGGGGCGAACACAATCGCGGTGTTGTCGGCTGCCTGCCGAATGTCGAGCTGCGCGGCCGCATCAAGCCCGGTGGTGCCGATGACCATCTTGACGCCGAGCTTGGTGCACGCCAGCGCGTGTGCAAGCGTGCCTTCCGGTCGAGTGAAGTCGATCAGGTATTGCGCGTTTTGCAGCGCGATGTCGAACGAATCGGTGACCTTGATGCCAGTGGTGCGGCCGAGAAACTCGCCGGCATCACGGCCAACGCCAGGGCTGCCGACGACATCCAGCGCGCCGACCAGTTCGGCATCCTCGGCACCGAGGACGGTTTCGATCAGCATCCGGCCCATGCGTCCGGTCGCGCCCGCGATTGCAATGCGCATCGTCATTTGCCGCTACTCCTCTGAGTATTGCTGCCCTGTCGTGCGCCTGGCAACGCAGGGTCGGTTGAGTCGTCGCGCTCCGGAAGCTTGTCGGCCCGAATGTCGACGACCCGGTTGTCCTTGAACAGGATCGTGACACCGCGCTGATCGACTCGTCCGCTGGCATGGCGATAGGCGAACACATAGTCCCAGCGATCGTTGCGGAACAACTGGTTCAACAGCGGCGTGCCGAGCGCGGCCCGAACCTGCTCGCGGTTCATGCCGGGCTTGACCCGGTCCAGCATTTCCTGGGTGACGTAATTGCCTTGCGCAATGTCGATCTTGTGCGGCTCGAACAGTCCGCTGCGGTCGTCACGGCGTGGTCCGCAGCCGGCCGCGAGCAGCAGCACGGCGACAAGCGCAAGCGGCAGGGCGAATCGGTTGCTGCGCGGGAAAGGGCTCATCGTGCGCCTCGGGGTGCGGGCCAGGCGGCCCCGGTTTCCGATCACCTGCACTGGTGACCGGGTCGTTGCAAAGCCGATATCATAACGAACCTGATTTGCTGTCGATTGCGCCCATGTCGATCACCCACGAGCTGAAGAACATCGGCCTGAAGGCGACGGCTCCGCGTCTGAAGATCATGGAGATCTTTCAGGCGGGTCGCCAGCGTCATATGAGTGCCGAGGATGTCTATCGCGAGCTGCTCGCCGAAAACCAGGACATCGGTCTGGCCACCGTGTATCGCGTGCTGACCCAGTTTGAACAGGCCGGCCTGCTCAAACGCAGCAATTTCGAATCCGGCAAGGCGGTCTTCGAGCTGAACGAAGGGTCGCATCACGACCATCTGGTGTGCCTGCAATGCGGGCGGGTTGAGGAGTTCTATGACTCCGCGATCGAAAAGCGCCAGAAGATCATTGCCACCGAACGCGGATTCGATCTTCAGGAGCATGCGCTGGCGCTTTACGCCAACTGTACGAAACCCGACTGCAAATATCGCTCCAGCTGATGCCCGCGCGGGCGCGCTCAGACCTGGGTCAGTAGTTCTCGGGCGTGCTTGCGGGTGGTGGCGGTGATCTCGATGCCACCGAGCATCCGGGCAATTTCCTCGATGCGATCGGCCCGTTGCAGGGCGACAACGCGGCTGACCGTGCGCCCTTGCTGTTGATGTTTGCTGACCGCAAGTTGCTGGTGCGCGCGTGCGGCGACCTGGGGAAGGTGCGTGACGCAGAGCACCTGACAGGAGTCGCCCAGGCGTCGCATCAGTGATCCGACGACGTCGGCCACGCTGCCGCCGATTCCGGCATCCGCTTCGTCAAAGATCAGCGTTGGCACCGGGTTGGCTTGAGCGGCGACGACCGCGATCGCCAGCCCGACTCGCGACAACTCGCCACCTGATGCGACTTTGGACAGGGGTTTGGGCGACGCGCCCACATGCGCAGCAACCCGAAATTCAACCCGGTCGATTCCGCTTGCACCCGGATCAGCAGGCTCGATTGCGATCTGCAGGCATCCTCCGGCCATGCCGAGGTTTGCGATCAGCTCCGACACTCCCGATTGAAGCTCGAGCGCCGCGGTACGGCGCGCCTGCGACAAGCCATTTGCCGCGTCGCGATAACTTTGTTCGAGTAGGTGCAATCTTGCCCGGCCCGCCTCGATATCGCGGCTTGCATCGAGTCGGGACAGCTCGCGTTCGATGCGTTCGAGTTCTTGCGGGATCTGCCCGGGGTCCAGGCGCATCTTTCGCGCCGTGGAGAAAATTGTCGAGATCCTGTGCTCGAGCTGGGTTAGGCGCTCCGGGTCCAGGTCCAGTCTGGACGCATAGTCGGCCAGTTCGGAGGCGGCCTCCTCGACCTGGATCGTCGCCGAGTCGAGCATCTCGAAGGCGTCCTTCAGGCGCTCGTCGATTTGCACCAGTGGGCGCAGTCGCTGCAGGATCTGGTGCAGAGTGCTTGCGATTGCGCCATCGTTGTCGGAGAGCAGTTCGGCGGCCCCCGACGCGGCTTCGATCAGCGAAGCGGCATGCGACAGCCTCTTGTGCTCGGACTCCAGCTCTTCCCACTCACCCTGAGCCAGCTTCAATTGCCCTAGTTCAGTGGCCTGCCATTGCAGGCGCTCTCGCTCTAGAGCCAGCTCGCGCGAATGCGTTTCGGCTTGCTCCAGCTCGCGCGCCAGTGTCCGCCACGCGGTCCACGCCGAAGCGACCTGCCTGCCCTGTGCTTCGAGTCCTGCGAAACCGTCCAGCAGCAAGCGCTGGCCGTCCGAGCGCAGCAGCGACTGAGCCGCATGCTGACCGTGGATGTCCAGAAGTTGTTCGCCCAGTTCGCGCAACAGCGCCGCGGTCGCGGGATGTCCATTGATCAGCGCGCGCGAGCGGCCGTCGGCATCGATCACCCGGCGCAACAGCGCAACGCCCGGATCGCCCGACAACTCGCGCTCTCCAAGCCAGGACTCGATCGACTCGCTGGTGCGAAATTGCGCGCTGATGTCGGCCCGGGCGCATCCTTCGCGCACCACGCCCGGATCGGCGCGAGCGCCGGTGACCAGCGCCAGTGCGTCGAGCAGGATGGATTTGCCGGCACCGGTCTCGCCGGTCAGGACCGTAAAGCCCGCGCCGAAATCGATCTCGAGCGAATCGACGATCACGAAATCGCGCAGGTGCAACGCGAGCAGCATCGTGAGGGACTCAGTTGCGGGACAGGATGGGCAGCTCGTGCCAGTTCAGCTTGGTGCGCAACGTGGCAAAGTAGCTATACCCGGATGGATGCAGGAAACGCGCACGATAAGGGGCGCGCTCAATCAGAATGTCGTCCCCGATCTGCAGATCACTGAACACCTGCATGTCGCCCGCCACCCGGGGCTCGCGTCCGTCGACAACCCGGATCGAGATGTTGGCGTCGTCGGGAAGTGCGATCGGACGGTTGGACAGCGCTTGCGGGGCGACCGGCACCATCACGAGACCGGCAAGGCGCGGATGCAGGATCGGACCGTTGGCCGACAGTGCATAGGCGGTCGAACCGGTGGGCGTGGCGACGATCAGGCCATCGGCGCGCTGGTTGTACATGTAGATGCCGTCGACATGGACCTGCAGCTCGATCATGCCCGCACGCGAGGAGCGGCTGACCACGACATCGTTCATCGCGAGATGGCGCCAGACCTCCTGCTCGCCTCGCATGACCCGCGCGGTTAGCAGCGTGCGGTCTTCCGATGCGAAGCTGCCGTCGAGGATCTGGCCGAGTGCCTCGCGCCATTGGGACAGCGAGATGTCGGTGACGAAACCGAGCCTGCCGTGGTTGATGCCAACCAGAGGAACCTGGAACGATGCAAGGTTGCGCGCAAGTCCGAGCATGGTGCCGTCGCCGCCCAGAGCGATCGCCAGCCGGGCGCGCGCGCCGATTTCGGGAATGCTTGCGCGCGTGTATTGCCGGCAGCCGACCGCGTCAGCGGTCTCGGTCTCGATCAGCACCTCGATACCACGCTGGTGCAAAAAGTCAGCGATCTCGAGCAGCGTGCCGGAGACGCCCTCGGACTGATAACGGCCAACGATTGCGACGCAGTCGAATGCAGGTTTCATCGCGGCGATTACACCATAAAAACGGCCGCCGCCCGGCCGTTTGCTCTGCCTAGGCCGGATGGATTGGTTCGCCTCAAAATCGCGTTCAGGCGGCCCCGTCCCGGTCGGTCGGGCGCACTGCAAATTGCGGGTACAAGGTGACGACAACTTCGCCGTCCGAGGCCCAGGCGCGGCAGCCGTCCAGAAAGTACGGGCGCTGCTGAACCTGCGCCGAATCCTGATGACGCTTGTCGGCATTGTCGCCGTCGCTCCAGCCGACCATCGCCTGGAATGCCACGGTTGCCATCACGTAAAGCAGCTCGCGCACATGGGTGCATCCCTTGGTGCCGCCCGCGGCTTCGCTGACTGCCGCGCGCCAGCCGCTGCCGACCTTGCGTCCGATCAGCCCCTGGAACGACGGCGCCGCTCCCTGGCAGGCGTTGTATGGGGTGGACGCCATGTCGACCTCAACGCCGCGCACGATCATGCCGCTGTCCAGCGTCAAGCGAACCGCCATGTCGTGAACATGCGAACCCGCGTCGCGATGGCCGCGGAACGGTTCGTCATACGGATAGGTCTTGGTGTCGATGATGCGGGCTTCGATGTCCCAGAGTCCATCCTCACGCTCGAAGCCCTCGCAGACGATCGAGCGGGTATGCATATGACGGCGGGGGGCTGGAGGCGACAGGCTCATGTCGGTTTTCGGGGTTGGGAGATGCAGGAAGGAAAAAGTTCAATACAATCATCGCATGCTGGATCGCCGCGCCCAAACTCTGCTCAAAACCCTGATCGAACGCTACATCGCCGACGGGACGCCGGTTGGCTCGCGCACGCTCTCCAAACATTCCGGTCTCGATCTGTCGCCGGCCACGATCCGAAATGTGATGTCAGATCTGGAGGAACTTGGGCTGATCGCCAGTCCGCACACCTCGGCTGGCAGGGTGCCGACGCCTCGCGGATACCGGGTGTTTGTCGACACGCTGCTCACGGTCGCACCGCTCGAGGTCTCGCAGGCCGAGATTCGTGGTCAGTTGCTCGACGATGAGCCGCAGCGGGTGTTGTCGTCGGCCGCGTCACTGCTGTCCAGTTTGTCGCATTTCGCTGGCGTGGTGCTGACCCCGCGCCGCTCGGCGGTGTTCCGGCAGGTGGAGTTCCTTCGTCTGTCCGGGCGTCGGGTCCTGTTGATCATCGTGACTCCGGAAGGCGATGTGCAAAACCGCATCCTGCACACCGAGCGCGACTACACGCCGTCCCAGCTGGTCGAGGCGGCCAACTACATCAATCAGAATTTCGCCGGCCTGGAGTTCGAGGCGATCCGCAAAAGGCTGCAAAACGAGTTGGCCAGCCTGCGCGACGACATCACCTCGCTGATGCAATCCGCCGTCGAGGCCAGCGGCAAGGCCTTGACTGAAAAGTCCGACCCGGTCGTGATCTCCGGCGAGCGCAATCTGATCGGCGTGACTGACCTGTCCGACAACATGGAGCGGATGCGTCGTCTGTTCGACCTGTTCGAGCGCAAGACCGGGCTGATGCAATTGCTCGACGCGTCCAGTCATGCGCAGGGCGTGCAGATCTTCATCGGGGGTGAGTCCGACCTGGTGCCGATGGATCAGGTCAGCCTTGTCGTCGCCCCGTATCAGGCCGATGGTCGGATCGTCGGGACGCTCGGGGTCATCGGACCGACGCGCATGGCCTATGAACGGGTGATTCCGATCGTTGACATCACCGCCAAGCTGGTCAGCACTGCCCTGAGCCACAACTCCTGAGGTGCCTGCTGGCGCCGGGGCGCATCCCCGCGCGCCAAGCGGGCCGCTGGCGCGGTAGGCGCTGGAACGGGCACAATCCGGGCTTCGTTCCGCGGATGATGCCAATGTCTCGCTTTTCTTCTTCTGCCAGCTTCGAGCACCGCACTCCGGCGCGTACCGGCGTGCTCTTGCTGCAACTCGGCACTCCCGATGCCCCGGAGCCAGCCGCCGTTCGGCGTTACCTGAAGGAGTTTTTGTCCGACCCGCGGGTCGTTGAAATTCCCAGGCCGATCTGGTGGTTGATCCTGAACGGCATCATCCTGAATGTGCGCCCACGCAAGTCGGCAGCGAAGTATGCGCAGATCTGGACCGACGAAGGCTCACCGCTGGCGGTCAATACCCAGCGCCAGACCCGGATGCTCCGGGGATATCTGGGAGAGCGAGGTCTTGATCTTGAGGTCGCCTACGCCATGCGCTATGGCCGTCCGTCGATTCCGCAGGTACTGCGCGAATTGCGCGAGCGCAACGTGACGCGCCTGCTGGTCTTTCCGCTGTATCCGCAGTATGCAGGCAGCACCACCGCGACCGGACTCGATGCGGTCTGGCGCGAACTGGCCGGCTGGCGCAACCTGCCCGAAGTGCGCATCGTGCGCAGCTTCCATGATTTCGCGCCCTACATCGATGCGCTAGCAAACCGGGTGCGAGCCTCCTGGGAGTCGGTCGGACCGCCGGATGCGCTGGTCATGAGCTTTCACGGGGTTCCGCGCCGCACCTTGCTGATGGGCGATCCGTATCACTGCGAATGTCTGGTCACTGGGCGGTTGCTTGCGAACCGGCTCGGGCTGCCTGCCGACAAGGTTAAGGTCACGTTCCAGTCGCGTTTCGGGCGCGCCGAATGGTTGCAGCCCTACACCGATCCGACGCTCGAAGAACTCGGGCGTGCGGGCACTCGTCGGGTCGACGTGGTCTGCCCGGGGTTTGTCTCGGACTGCCTGGAAACGCTCGAGGAAATCTCGATCGAAGGTCGTGAGACCTTCCTGAAGGCCGGCGGCGGAGAGTTTCGCTACATCCCCTGCCTGAACGACGACCCGGCGTTCGTGGGGGCGCTGGCCGATCTCGCGCAGCAGCATCTGGCTGGCTGGCCGACGCATCGGCTAGGCAGCCAGGAGCAGCAAGCGCAGCAGCGAGATCTGGAGGCGAGGGCGCAACTGGCGCGCGCGCTCGGCGCGGAGCGCTGAGCGTCGTCAGTCGGTTGTTCTCGCCGGGGGCATACGGCCGCGCCTCGGCTGTTCTCGCCGGCGGCATACGGCCGCAATCCGATCGGCATGGCGCGCATGTGCATTTATTTTGCGTCACGCCTCTTGAAGTGGCGGAATTTGCCCCAAATCTCGCGTATTGACCGCGGCAAATGTCGCCATAACCCATTGATTCGATTCAGAGGAGCCGATGCAGTCCGACCGACCCGATAACGCCGACGATCAGCCGACCGATCCCGCCAACCCTCAGGGCACGGCCACCGAGGCGCCTGCGCGGGAACCCCTGCCTGGGGAGGGTCTCGGCCAGGACCTGCCGCAGATGCTGGCGGATGCGCAGGCCAAGGCGACCGAAAACTACGATCTGTTTCTGCGCGCGGTTGCAGACCTGGAGAACGCCCGTCGGCGCGCCCAGGATGACGTGGCCAAGGCGCACAAGTTTGCCATCGAGAGTTTCGCCGAAGGATTGCTGCCGGTGCGCGACAGTCTCGAGATGGCTTTGAAGGCCGACGCTCCGAGCGTCGAGAGCATCCGCGAGGGGGTCGAGGCCACGCTCAAGCTGTTTGCCTCGGTGTTTGAGAAGAACAAGCTGGTCGAGATCGACCCGGTCGGCGAGAAGTTCGACCCGAACCGGCATCAGGCGATTTCGATGATGCCGGTGTCGGCAACCAATCCCCCGGTTGCTGCCAATCACGTGGTCAGCGTGCTGCAAAAGGGCTATCTGATCAATGACCGTGTGCTGCGGCCGGCTCTGGTCATCGTGGCACAGGGCTGAGACGCACGACGCGCTGATGCTGCCGGTCAGCAACCTGGCCGTGCGGATTTTGCATCCGTGCGCTTGAATTTCTGGCATCAGCACGCATTTAACGAACATCCAACCAACGCATATTCCAGACAAGGACAACGCAAAGATGGGCAAGATCATCGGAATCGACCTGGGGACGACCAACTCCTGTGTCGCGGTCATGGAGGGCGGTCAGCCCAAGGTGATCGAGAACTCGGAGGGCGCTCGCACCACCCCGTCGATCATCGCGTACATGGAAGACGGAGAGATCCTCGTTGGCGCGCCTGCCAAGCGCCAGGCGGTTACCAATCCGCGCAGTACGCTGTATGCGGTCAAGCGCCTGATCGGTCGTAAGTTCGCTGAAAAAGAGGTTCAAAAGGACATCGGCCTGATGCCCTACGAGATCGTCAAGGCCGACAACGGCGACGCCTGGGTCAAGGCGCGCGACAAGAACCTTGCGCCACCGCAGGTATCGGCCGAGGTTCTGCGCAAGATGAAAAAGACCGCCGAGGACTATCTCGGCGAGGATAACTTTTCTATGCTTTTCCCCGCCTTGCTGTTCCCCGCAATTCCATTAATGATGATAT
>JALRBB010000551.1 GCA_023257915.1 Quisquiliibacterium sp.
GTCGCCGCTGACGCGAATGATGATCCAGCCCAATGCTTCCAGTGTCGCGAGCCGCGTGAGTGGGTCGAGCTGGGTTTGAAGCAGGGCAAACTGCGCGCAGTGGTGTGCACCTCGAGCCTGGACCTGGGCGTTGACTTTTCGCCGGTTGAGCGGGTGCTGCAGATCGGCAGCGCGAAGGGGGTTGCAAGGTTGCTGCAGCGGGCTGGCCGTTCGGGGCATGGGCCAGGCCGTCAGCCCCGGGTGACGCTGGTTCCCACGCATGCGCTGGAGTTCATCGAGGCGGCCGCCGCCGGTGATGCGATTGCGGCTGATGCGATCGAATCACGTGATACGCCGCTCAAGCCACTCGATGTTCTGGTGCAGCATCTGGTCACGGTCGCGCTGGGGACCGGGTTCGAGCCGGCTGCGATGCTGGCCGAGTTGCGCAGCTGTGAGGCGTACCGCGATCTTGCCGACGACGAGTTTGCATGGGCGCTGGATTTCATTGGGCGCGGCGGTGCCAGTCTTGCCGTGTATCCGGAGTATCGCCGCGTGGTTATCGACGACGCCGGTGTGTATCGCGTCCCTGACAAGGCGATCGCGCGTCGGCACCGGATGACGATCGGCACGATCGTCGCCGATGCGTCGATGCAGGTGCGTTATCTGACCGGTGGTGTGCTTGGCAGCGTCGAGGAGGGCTTCATCTCACGGCTACGGCCCGGCGACCGCTTCCTGTTCGCAGGCCGCGTGCTGGAACTGGTGCGGGTGCGCGAGATGACCGCCTGGGTGCGGCGCGCAGCCGGCAGCGACGGGGCGGTGCCGCGCTGGAACGGCGGGCGCATGCCCCTGTCATCCGAGATGGCGCAGGCAGTGCTGGCGCGGCTCGAGCGCGCCGCTGCCGGTGAATTTTCCGGTCCCGAAATGCAAAGGGCGCAGCCCCTGATCGCGCTGCAGGCGCGCTGGTCGGCGCTGCCCACCGCGTCGGTGTTGCTCGCCGAGACTTTGCAGTCGCGCGAAGGCCATCACCTCTTTTTGTATCCGTTCGCCGGGCGCAATGTGCATCTGGGGCTGGGCTCGTTGCTGGCCTGGCGAATCGCCCAGGCACATCCCGCGACCTTCTCGATTGCGGTCAACGATTACGGGCTTGAGCTGTTGTCGCCTGCGCCCTTGCACTTGATGGGCCTGCAGGACGGGAGCCTTTTTAGCGAGGACGATCTGCTCGAGCATGTGCTC
>JALRBB010000558.1 GCA_023257915.1 Quisquiliibacterium sp.
TGCACGGACTTTCAGGCCATGCCGGGAGTGAAATCGTTTCCCGGCTCGCCGAGCATTTTGCGGTCAGCGAGCATCTGAGCGAAGGCAAGGCCGCGGTGCTCGGCGGGCTGGTCTCCGGAGCACTGGCCGGCCTGAAAGCCGATCTGGCCACCGGCGGGCTGAGCTTTGGCGCCGGGCTTCTCGCAGGCGGTGTGCTGGGCGCCCTGGGAGCAGCCGGCATTGCCCGCGGCTACAACCTGGTGCGCGGAAGGGACGCAACAAGTATCGCCTGGAGCGATGAGTTGCTCGAGCGCCTGGTCGCGTCGGCCCTGCTTGGCTATCTCGCGGTCTCGCACTATGGACGTGGTCGCGGCGAATGGTCCGAATCGGAGCATCCGGCGCACTGGGTCAGCATCGTCAATACGCTGATCGCCGAACAGCATGCGCAATGGAACGCCATCTGGGCGTTTCGTCACCGGGCAGACGCCGATACGCTGACGATGCGCGTACACCAGAGCCTGAATCTCGCGGCCATCGAACTGCTGCGACGCCTTTACCCGGACGCGCTCGTGTCTGCCGATGCGACCTCATCGACGCCACAAGCTGCGTCCGATCCTGACGAACCCAATTGAGGAGACCCCCATGGACCTCGGAATTCGCGACCGCCACGCGCTGATCACGGGATCGACTGCCGGCATCGGCTTTGCGATTGCACACCGGCTGGCCGTCGAAGGAGCCAGAGTCACGATCACCGGACGCACCGAGCAATCCGTCGACCAGGCAAAGGCCCGGTTACGTGAACTCGTTCCCGGCTGCCAGGCCGACGGCGTCGCCGCGGATTGCGCAAGCGCTCAGGGTGCCCAGCAGATCTTCGAGCATGTCGAGCGCGTTGATATCCTGATCAACAATCTGGGCATCTACGAGCGCAAGCCGGCCTTCGAGATCGCCGATAACGAGTGGCTCAAGATGTTCGAGGTCAACGTCCTTAGCGGGGTGCGCTTCACGCGCCACTATGCACCTGCGATGGCAAGGCGTGGCTGGGGGCGTGTGATCTTCGTGTCCAGCGAGTCGGCGCTGAACATCCCGCGTGAAATGATCCACTACGGGATGAGCAAAACCGCGCAACTGAGCATCACCCGAGGCTTTGCGATCGAGTTGGCCGGGACCGGCGTCACCGTCAATGCGCTGCTGCCCGGACCGACGCGCACCGAAAATACCGATCGACTGCGCGCAGAACGCGCCAAGGCGGCCGGCAAGAGTCTCGAAGAACTCGAGCGGGAGTTCTTCAAACTGATGCGTCCAAGCTCCCTGCTGCGCCGATTCACGTCGGCCGACGAGGTTGCGCATCTGGCGGTCTACCTGAGCAGCGAGCTGGCCAGCGCGACCACCGGCGCCGCGATGCGTGCAGACGGCGGCACCGTCAACCAGATCATGTAGACCCGAACCGCGCGTTGGCGGCGGGTGCTTCCGGGCCGACCTGCCCGATGTTAGGCTTGCGCGATGAACCGAACCAAGCCACCCGAATCGCGCTCCCCGAACTGGACCATCCTGCTCGGGCTCGCCGCGGCCGCCCTGGTCGGACTGTACTTCTGGCTGCAGTCGACCGACAGGCCGCCAGCGCAGGAGCCGGCGGTGGTCGCAAGCGTTCCGCCCCAGATCGCCGCGGTCACGCCACCCGCGGAACCTGCGATCAAGCATCCGGTCGAGTCGATCCCGGTTGAACCGATGCCCAGCGCCGAGCCGCTGCCGCCTCGCGAGCAAAGCGATCCGGCCGCGCAGTCTGCGGCCCAAACGCTGGCCACCGCCGCCGAGATCGCCGATGTACTGTTTCCCGACGGCCTGGTCCGTCGTTTCGTCGCAACGGTCGACAACCTGCCGCGCGAAACCTTGTCGATGCGCGTTCGAATGATCAAGGGCATGCCTGGCCAATTCCTGGTCTCTGGTGGCGACAGTTCGCCAAGCATCGCGATCGCGAACTCGGCGCGCTACACCGCATTCGTGCGCTTCGTCCAGGGCCTGGACGCGAAGAAGCTGGTCTCGGTGTACCTGCGCTTTTACCCGCTGCTGCAGGAGGAATATCGCTCGCTCGGTTTCCCGAACAAGCAATTCAATGACCGGCTGGTCGAGGCAATCGACGACATGCTCTCGGCGCCTCAACCCGAGGAACCGATCGCGCTGGTGCAACCCAAGGTGATGTACAAGTATGCGGACCCGGCGCTGGAGTCGATGTCCGCCGGTCGCAAGATCATGATGCGCATCGGCAAGGACAACGCCGGCATCCTGAAAGCCAAGCTGCGTGAAGTTCGCGCGCTTCTGGTCACCGCGAAACCGAACTGACGGGAAGAGGCGAGCCGGCAGGTGGCATCGTCGGCCTGAATACCTCGCAAGCGCACATGGAAAGCCCGTTCAAGGGAAAAACCGGACTGACCCGGCTTAGAAACGCGCTGGCCTACTCGCTGGCGGGACTGCGGGCGGCGTTTCGCCATGAGGACGCGTTTCGACAGGAGGCACTGCTCGCCGCGGTCTTGATTCCGCTTGCGCTGACCCTCGGCCCGGACGGCTTGAGCCGCGCGCTGATGATCGCCAGCGTGCTGCTGGTGCTGATCGTGGAGCTGCTCAATTCGGCGATCGAGGCAACCGTCGACCGCATCTCGCTGGAGCATCATCCGCTGGCCAAGCGCGCCAAGGACATCGGCAGCGCCGCCGTGTTTCTCGCACTGCTCAACGCCGCCGTCGTCTGGCTTTGCGTGCTCTGGTAGATCGCCGGTTCAGGCAACCCCATCGAAGGTGATGACGGTGCGCGCGAGATGGCCGTCCAGGTTATTGCATTGGAAACAGCGGTACCGAAGCGGACGGCGCTCTGAAAAATTGGATACGGGGCCTTCACCCGACCGCCTGCCTCACAGCACGGTTCACCCCGAAAGCGAACTTCAGGCGGAGTCAACGTCGAGACCGCAATAGTCTGAAGAAATCGCGCAGCCAACGCTCATTGAATGAAAAACCCAGCTCTTTCCCTTCCCATTGTCCAACAAAAACTTTTAAGATCCGCCCGCACGTAATGCTTGGACCACGAACCGCTCAAGTTGACCTTTTATGACTTTAGAACATTCTGACGATGGACGAGCAGCACTGAAATGGTGGAGGATAGCCCTCGTCACGACATACACCCTTATCAGCCTACTGGTCGTTTTCATCGTACAAGGCGAGAAGGTTCGCGCCGATCGAAACCACGCTCTAAGGATAAGTCCTACTGCAGTCGAGCCCGGACTGACACCTCCAGACCCACTACCTTCCAATACGGATTTCACAGAAGTCAAAATTGGTATCCATCTGGAAGGAATTGATGACCTGTCCATTAAACAATCCAATTGGTCGCCTATGTTTTATCTGTGGTTTTCCTGGAAGGGCGAAAAATCACTTGATCCCGGCAACAGGTTCAGAATAATAGGTGCCACCATAGAAAAAAAAGAACTGATCACCGAACGAAATGGCGCCGACGGGACAAATTATCAACTTTATAAATTAAAGACACTCAATCACAAATTTTTTAATACCACACGCGTGCCATTAGATGACCACATGCTCAATATTTATGTGGAAGATGAAACACGTGATGTATCGAAAATTCGGTATGTCGCCGACAAAACCGCTAACGTCAGCTCTCGATTAAAAATCCCCGGCTACGAGATCACGGGGTCGCAAATGGTGGTCAAACCCCACACTTACAAAACAGCCCACGGCGACCCTGAACTGATGGATCAAAGAACCACATTCAGCCAGTACAATTTTGCTGTAGAGATCCGGAGCAACGGCATCGCCATCTATTTTAAATTCTTCATCGGCCTTTTTTCCGGAGTGTTACTAACTTTGGCCAGCTTCTTTACACCAGCCACGGACGGCACTCGCTTTGGATTACCTTCTGCAGCCTACTTCGGCATCATAGGAAATGCCTATGTAGCCAACTCCATCCTGCCTGTCGGGAACCACTTTGGGCTGACAGATTTCGTCACGTTCACTGGATTAGTCACCATAGCGCTTTGTGTATTCGGCTCCTTGATTTCATATCACTACCATCGACAGACGGGGGGAGAAGGTCTATCTCGTCAGCTCGACAAAATATCTCGAAAATATATCGGCTTAGGATTTTTGATCATAAACATCCTCATGCCTGCCAGCGCGATTTTTTGATCTGCAATGTGTCATGCATGCCATCCGAAAACCTCTGGATGCTCAACGCCGCCGTCGTCTGGCTTTGCGTGCTCTGGTAGATCGCCGGTTCAGGCAACCCCATCGAAGGTGATGACGGTGCGCGCGAGATGGCCGTCACGCAATGCATCGAGCGCCTCATTGATGCGTGCTAGCGGCAAGCGCTGAGAGATCATTTCATCGAGCTTGATCCGCCCCTGCAGGTACAGGTCGATGATGCGCGGCATGTCGACACGAAAACGGTTCGAACCCATCAGCGAACCCTGGATCTTCTTTTCGCGCAGGAAATCCGGGCCATGCAGTTCCACCTTCACGCCGGGAGGAATCATGCCGATGATTGTCGCCGTACCGCCAGGCGCGAGCATCGACCAGGCCTGCTCGGTGGTCTGCTTCAGGCCGATCGCCTCGAAGGCGTGATCAACACCG
Source organism: Quisquiliibacterium sp. (assembly GCA_023257915.1). Classification (GTDB taxonomy): domain Bacteria; phylum Pseudomonadota; class Gammaproteobacteria; order Burkholderiales; family Burkholderiaceae_E; genus Quisquiliibacterium. The sequence goes on from JALRBB010000558.1 coordinate 4,612, forward strand.
TCACCGACCAGTTCCCGCAGTTGTTTGACCGGGTCCCCCTGGCTGGCGTCAATGAGGTCGGTCGCTCCCATCCGACGGGCGAACTCGAGCTTTTCCGGAATACGGTCGATCGCGATGATGCGCGCGGCGCCGGCCACATAGGCCGCATTGATTGCCGACAGTCCGATACCGCCACAGCCAATGACCGCCACCGTCTCTCCGGCTCGTACCTGCGCCGAATTGACGACCGCACCAAACCCGGTCATCACCGCGCACCCGATCAGCGCGGCGCGGTCCAGCGGCATATCCGGGCGGATCTTGACCAGGGCATGCTCATGGACCAGCAACTGCTCGGCAAACCCGGACAACTGCAGCATCTGACTGACGTGCTCGCCTCGGCGTGACAAGCGCTTGGACTTGCCCGGCGGAATCTTCACATCGGGCGTTGCGCACAGCACCAGCCGGCCGGTGATGCAATGCGGGCAATGTCCGCAGAACACAGAAAGACAGCCAATCACATGATCGCCGGGCTTAAACGCAGACACTTGCGAGCCGATTGCCTCGACGACGCCGGCGACCTCATGTCCGGGCACACCCGGGATCGGATGCGGGTAGATACCGTCGATGAAATGCAGATCGCTGTGGCAGACACCGACCGCCGCGGTCCTGACCACCACCTCGTGGGGCCCCGGCGCAGCGAGGTCGATATCATCGATCACCAGCGGTGCGCCAGTACGTTCCAGAACGGCAGCCTTCATCGGGGAGCTCCTTCGCAGTAGACTAAACAGGCATGACGGACGAACATTGCGTCTGATTGCCCGACCAAGATCGATTCTGCCAGACGCGGATTGGTCTTTCGCCGATTGCCAGCGACTCGGGAACGGCGGGACAAACCCTTGTGATCACAACCACGGAGAATGCCATGGCTTCCTATACCTACAAGTGCGCAAAGTGCGGCATGAGCGTCAAGGCCACCTGCGGTCAGTGCGACGCCCCGCTCGTCAACGACAGCATCACCAAGCCGGACGGCAACTCGGTGCAGGTCTCCAAATGCCCGAACGGCCATGGCAAGATCAAATCACCGATGTGCTGTGGTCAGGACATGAGCTGCACGCTCTGAACTGCAGCGCCGATGGGCATTAGCCCATCCACTGACTGACCGGCGCAGCCGCAAGCTCAAGCGGCTGCGCAACGATATCGACCAGCGCCGGTCCTTCGTGCCGCAACGCCTGTTGCAGCACAGAATCCAGTTCGCGCGGATCTTCGACCCGCCAGCTCGCGATGCCATAAGCCTTGGCGATTGCCGCATGGTCGGTCGGCGTGAAGTCCACCGAGAAATAGCGCTGACCGTAGCTCGCGCGCTGGCTCGCCTTGATCCAACCGTAGGACGCGTTCGAGATCACCACCATCAGCACCGGCGCACCGTGGCGCAAGATGCTTTCCATTTCCCCGGCCACGAAACCGAAGCTGCCATCGCCCATCACTGCGACGCAGCGCGATGACGGACTCGCAAACCAGGCACCGAGCGCGGCGGGCATCGAAAAGCCCAGCGCACCATGCGCACGATTCGTGATGAAGCCGCGTCCCGCACTGGGCAGATCGAAATACGCCGAAAAATAGGGGCACGGCGTCCCGGGGTCGGCACAGACGATCGAATCGGCCGGCAGATTGCGACGTAAGGCCGCGACGATGCGCTCCGGGCGGATCGGGCGCTCGTCGCTTGACGCGAGCGCATTGAATGCGTCGTATTTTTCCTTGCGGGTCGCTGCCACGAGTCGCCTGCCCGGCGACCCCGGATCAGAACCGGGAACAGAGTTGCGGCGCTCCGGCTCGATCATCGCCAGCAACTCGGCGAGCGCAAGCGCCGCGTCGCCGACCAGCGCCACGTCGGTCGGATAGCTGGTCGAGATCGCGAACGGATCGACATCGATGTGCACGATGCTGGTGCCGATCTTCGGAAAGCGCCAGTGCTCGGTGGATGTCGACCCGGCACGACAGGCAACAAAGACCACCAGATCGGCAGCCGCGATCAGTTCGCGTGTGGCGAGCACGCCGCCATTGGAACCGACGACGCCGGCGGCCAACTCGAAACTGTCGGCCACCGCCCCTTTGCCGCTGACGGTGGTGCAAACCGGCGCATCGAGCAGCAGCGCGAGCCTTGCGAGCGATTGACTGGCACCGGAGCTGACCACGCCACCGCCGCAGACGAACACCACTTGACGGGCGCCCAGGAGCAGGCGGGCTGCACGTTCCAGTTCGGTGGCATCTGGCGCACTGCGCCAGTTCGGCCAGCGGCCATGCTCGACCTGCGCCCACAGCTGGCTGGCGTCGACCGCTTGTTTTTGCACGTCGTAAGGCACACACAGATGCGCCGCACCCGGCCGGCCGGTCGTCATCGCGCGAAACGCCGCACGAACGCTGTCCCCGACCTGCGACGCGGTGTTCAGCGTGCCATTCCATTTGGTCAGCGGCTTGTACATCGCCTGCTGGTCGAGCTCGGTCAGCGGATAGCGTCCACGCGAAGTGACCGGGACATCGGACGTAAAGCCAAACACCGGAACCGAGGACTCATTGGCCTCGACCAGACCGGGTAGCAAGTAAGTCGCCCCTCCGCCGCTGGGGCCCTCGCAGACACCCACCTTGCCCGATACCCGGGCATAAGCGTCGGCCATATAGGCCGCACTACGCTCGTCACGGGCCAGCACATGGCGGATGCCGTGATCCAGCTTGTAGAGCGCGTCGTAGTAAGGCAGGCTGGTGTCGCCGCAGACACCGAACACATGCGAGACCTCATAGGCCTGCAGCATCCGGATCAGGGCCTCCGCGCCGTTGGCAGCGTCCATCGCCTGCGTTTCGCCAGGTTTCGTCATTGCGGCAACCTCGTTGATCGGTCAAACAAATTTCATCGGGTTCATTCGACGAACCCAAGCGCGATGTTCCAGGCCTGCGCGGCCGCAATCTCGATGCGCCCAGGACTGCGCAGGATGTTGAAACCAGCTTTGTCGAGATACGCGGCGGTGTGGGAAAGATCGCGCAC
>JALRBB010000151.1 GCA_023257915.1 Quisquiliibacterium sp.
AGGCTGCCGCGTCGCTTGCGCAACTGGCCCACCAGACGAACATCGTGCTGATGTCGCTGCCGGACAGCACGGTCGTCGAGGCGGTGGTTGAGGCCGAGGATGGATTGCTGGCCAACGCGCGAGCCGGACAAGTGGTCGTCGACCTGAGCACCGCGGCCGCCAGTTCGACAAGACGACTCGCGCAGCGATTCGCCGAGCGTGGCGTCAGCTATGTCGACGCCGGCATTTCGGGCGGCGCGCCGGCCGCTGAAAAAGGGACGCTGACCTTGATGGTCGGCGGCGATGCCGCGGTCGTAGAGGGTTTGCGCGGCCTGTTCGCAGCTTTCTCCAGCAAGGTGGTTCACATGGGCGCCAGCGGCGCCGGACATGTGACCAAGCTGCTGAATAATTTTCTGAATGCGGTGAGCCTGTCGGCGAGCGCCGAAGTGATGGTTGCCGGCAAAAAGGCCGGACTGGATCTTCATCAGCTGCTTGACGTGCTCAACAACAGCAGCGGCGTCAATTTCGCGACGCTGAACCGGTTTCCGCACATCGTCGAGGGCAATTACCTCGAAGGCGGCCTCACCGGGCGTCTGATGACTAAGGATGTGGTGCTTTACGTGGACCTGGTCCGCGACCTGGGCATCGCGTCGCTGAATGCGGCTGGGCCGCTGGCCAGCTTCGGGCTTGGCAATGCGCTGGGTTACGGTGACGTGATCAGCAATCGAGTGGTGGATGCAATCGGCGATGTGTCCGGCGGCGTTCGCCTGAAATCATGAGGAGATGACTAATGGTCAAGGTGTTTCGTGGGCGGGCACAGGCAACCCCGTCGGAGCAGCGCAGTGCAACCTTTACCGGCACCGTATGGGCCGATCCGATCATGCCGGCGACCGAAAACGTCATGGTCGGTAATGTGTTCTTTTCACCTGGCGCCCGCACACACTGGCACACGCACGATGTCGGCCAGGTTCTGAACGTGCTGGCCGGTCGCGGGTTCGTGTGCCGTGAAGGCGAGGAGCCGCAGGAGATCCGGGCCGGTGACGTGGTCTGGATCAGCGCGAATGAGCGTCACTGGCACGGCGCAGCGCAGGACAGCTACATGATTCACATGGCGATCTCGATCGGCAAGACCAATTGGGCTGAGCAGGTCGCCGACGCGGATTACGTCCAGCAAGGCGATTGATCTTGGGTCCGGGCATGGCGCGAGCCATGCCTTGTCCAGGCTCAAACGCCGTTTGGATCCAGCCCGGTCATGAAATCGACAATCCGGGCGATCTGGCCTCGCATCATCTCGCGTCCGCGCACCACGCGGCAGCCGCATCGTTCGGCTAGCGCCAGCAGTGGCGTTGTCTCCGGCTTTACGATCGCATCGAGTACTGTGAGTGACGCTGGCAGCTGATCCAGTGGCATCGGCAGGCGCTCATCATCGAGCATGCCGACCGGTGATGCATTGATCAGCACATCGATGCTGTCGACGCGTGGCAGCCCCTGTTTGATGACCGTGCCGGGGCTGAGCTGGGCGACGATCTGCACGCCGCGGGCGAGGCGTGCAGGATCGGGGTCGTGCAGTCGAATGAGCGCCGGGTGCTGGCTGGCTATTGCGGCGGCGATCGCAGTGCCCGCACCGCCCAGACCGAGCAGCATCACCCGTCGCCCGTTCAGATCGACCCCGTTGCGGCGCAAGCCCTCAACACATCCCAAGCCGTCGAAGATCTCGCCGCACCATTGTCCGTCTGGGTCGCGTCGCAATGCATTGATCGCGCCCACGACGCTCGCCTGAGCGCCAAGACGCTTGGCCAGTGCGACCGCACGGGCCTTGAACGGGATCGTGAACACCAGGCCGTCCAGGTTCGCGATATTCATCACACTGGCCATGGCCTGCTCGAAGTCTGCCTCGCGCACATGGACAGGAACCAGCACCGCGTTCATGCCGCGTTCGCGCATTTCCCAGGTCACCATCTCGGGTGAGCGAACCTGCTCAATCGGGTCACCGACGATGCCGTACAGACGGGTTTTGCCATCGATGAAGTCGACCTGGTCAGATGCTTGTGCTGCAGGGTTCATTGCGGCTCCTTGTCGGGAAAGATTCCCCAGTCGCGCATCACCTGCGCGGTGTGCTCGCCGTGACGCGGCGCCGGCCTGGCCACCTCGCAGGGCGTTTCAGAGAACTTGATTGGAAAGCCCAGCATGCGTACTGGCCCATGCCCCGGATGCTCAACCTCGATCACCAATTCCTGGTGCAACACCTGTGGATCGTTCAAGGCTTGCGCGAGATTCTGCACGACGCCGCAAGGAACGCCGGCATCGTTCAGGCGCGAGACCCAGCGCGCCCGGGTGTCGTTACGAACCTGCGCGTTGATCAGAGCGTTCAACTGCGGCCGGTTCGCGCGGCGCAGGGCATTGGTCGCAAAGCGCGGATCGGAGCACAGGTCTGGCAGGCCGATCACGCGCAGGAATTTGTCCAGCACCGCTTGCGTGCTGGGCGCGACCGCAATCTGTCCGTCGGACGCATCGAACAGGCCGTACGGTGCGGCGATCGGATGATCATTGCCTGTGCGCTGCGGCAGCTCGCCGGTGGCCAGATGATCCGAGGCCAGGTAGGCGAACGAACTCATCAGAGCGCCGAGCATACTGGCCTCGACTCGCTGGCCCGCACCGGCACCGCCATGGTCGCGATCCAGATCGCGGGCGCGCACCGCTGAGACGATTCCGAGTGCTGTGTACAGGCCGGCCATGATGTCGGAGATCGGCGTGCCGGTGCGCAGTGGCGGTTCGCCCTCGTTGCCGTTGACGCTCAGAAAGCCGCTCATCGCCTGGACCACAAAGTCGAAGGCTGGCCTGTCCGCATAGGGTCCGGTGGAGCCGTAGCCGTTGATGCCAGCCACGATCAGCCGCGGGTTCAACTGTTCGAGCCTGTGTTTGGTCAAGCCCATCTCGTCGAGCACGCCCGGGCGATAGTTTTGCAGCAAGACATCGGCGCGGGCGATCATTTTTTCGAGGGTCGCGAAGCCCTCCGGACTACGCAGATCAAGCACCACCGAGCGTTTGTTGCGGTTAAAGCCGGCGAAATACCAGCTCAGGTCATTGACCTGAGCACCGATGTGGCGGATCGGATCGCCTTCATGCGGACCTTCGATCTTGACGACGTCGGCGCCCAGGTCGCCGAGCAGCATCGCGCAGAACGGACCGGCGATGATGCGGGTCAGGTCGACGACCCGGATGTCGGCTAGCGGTTTCATCATCACCAGCTCCAGTGCGCAGGGGCTACGCCTGCGACCGGCGAGCGAAAGCGCGCGATGCGCGTGCCGCTAACCGAGCCAAGATAGGCGGTGCGAAGATCCGGCCCGCCGAACGCCAGACTGGTCACGTTGGGCAGCACGCGTGCCGGGTTCGCGTAGAGCAGCGTGCGATCCAGGGTTCCGTCGTTCACTGCAGCACGGATTTTCGCCATGTGCGCTGCGTCATGGTCTTCGGCAACCTGATGCCAGCTCCCGTCCGGCAGGATGCGGATGATGCGATTGGCGGCGACCCCGGTCACCCAAAGGCCGCCTTCGGCGTCGAGCGTCAGCCCGTCGGGCAAGGTGTCTTCGTCGAATTGCGCAAACACCTCGCGGCCGCCCAGGCTGCCGTCCTGCGCCAAGGCATAGCGCACCACGCGGTGCGAGAACGTTTCGTTCAGATACAGCCAGCGCCCATCGAGCGAAATGCGACACTCGTTCGGCGTGTACAGCCCATCGGCGACGATGCGCATGCTCTGCGGAGCATCCACCGAATCGGCCACCGCCAGGTAGCCGTCGCCCAGATCAGCGCGAAAGTGATGCCGTCCGGCCCCCGGATGTGAGCGGAACATCACCGTGATCCAGACTCGCTCGAGTGCGTCGAGCCAGACGAAGTTCACCGCCGGGACTGGCTCGCCGGCGATTTGGCGCAGCCAGGGTTCGCGCACGCCGTCCTCGCGCAGCCGCCAGACGCCGCCTTGCGGACCGAGGTTAGCGACCAGCAGGCTTCGGTCGCGCAGCAGCGCGATGCCGTTCGGCATGAAGTCGGTGTCCTCGCGGCTGGCCGCGCAGCCGAGCGCATGCCGTTCACCCGAAGGGTCGATCCGCACGACGCCGCCGCGCCAGTCGGAGCAGTACAGGCGACCGTCGCGGGTTGCCAGCACGCATTCGGGGCGCATGAGATCGTGGCCGACGAAGTCCACGGTATTCAGATCTAGCGCAAAGCGGGAGGTCATCAGTTAGTGTCCGGGCGTTTGGTGGCGAATTTACGGGGTCGCCGAGGATGCGGCCTCTCGGGTCAGGCTAGCCTGTTCGCGAATTGCGCTGCGGGCGTTTTCGTCCAGACGAGTCAGGTTGCGCAATTGCATTGCCAGGCGCGGGTTGTCACCAAGTGTGACTTCATGGCGGATCAGAAAATCCCAGTACAGGGTCGTCATTGGACAAGCCTTGGCGCCGACCGACATGGCGGGATCGTACGGGCAAGCCTTGCAGTAGTTGCTCA
>JALRBB010000314.1 GCA_023257915.1 Quisquiliibacterium sp.
CGAGCGCCCCGGTGTGATGTTTGCCGACTGGGAACTGATCGGAGTTCCGCTGCGGGTCACGGTTGGCGAGCGCAGCCTGAAAGAAGGCAAGGTCGAGTTGCTGGTACGCCGCGGGCTGCAGGCCAGCACAGTGGCGCTTGATGAGGCCGCACAGGCGGTTCGCCAGGCGCTGACCGGATGCTGAGTCTGGCATGAGCATCGGGGCGGCCTGGGCCAGGCGCCAGTCGTTCGTGGCACTGGTCGCCGTGCTGTGTCTGGCCTGGACCGCAAGGGTGGCTGCCGGCGATCAGCAGTATGAGCCGATGTCGGTGTCGGTGCGCTCGGCTCTTGCTGCGTCGGTCGCCGAGAGCGCAGAGATCGAGCCGCGCTTCCTGTCCCCCGTTGACAAGGCAGACTGGCTGGCCGCGATGTCGAGCGCACTGCCGGCCCGATGGAAACCCACCAGCCGACAACGCGTCGAGTTTTTGCTGGCGGCGCGCTATGAGGCGCAGCGCGCGGGTCTGGATCCGCATCTGGTGCTCGGATTGATCGAGGTCGAAAGTAATTTCCGCCGCTACGCGGTGTCCGGTGCCGGTGCCCGCGGCTATATGCAGGTGATGCCGTTCTGGACCGAGCTGCTCGGAGATGCCGATCCCGGCAAACTGTTCTCGATGCGCACCAACCTGCGCTATGGCTGCACGATCCTGCGCCACTACCTGGATCTGGAGCGCGGCGACCTGTTCCGTGCGCTTGGGCGCTACAACGGCAGCCTGGGGCGTCCGGAATACCCCAGTGCGGTGCTCAGGGCCTGGCGCCAGTGGGAGTCGCGCGCGCCTGCAACGCGCTTCAGTTCAAGCGGCGCAGGCAGCGGCGGCTAGGCTCAGACCCGCCCGATCGGGATCACGGCCAGCGTCATGCGCGACGCGCAGACTGCCTTCCCCTTGTCATCGATGATGTCGATTGCCCAAACCTGGGTGTTGCGCCCGACATGGACCGGCCGGCAGGTTCCGGTGACCCAGCCACTGCGAACCGCCCGCAGGTGATTCGCGTTGATGTCCAGGCCGACGGCGGTCCAGCCTTCGTCGACGCACATGATTCCGGCAAGACTGCCCATGGTTTCGGCCAGCAGGACCGAGGAGCCGCCATGCAGCACGCCAAGCGGCTGCGTCGTACGCTGGTCGACCGGCATCCGGGCGCGCATGAAGTCGTCGCCGACTTCGGTGAACTCGATGCCCAGTCGCTCGACCGCGGAGTTTTCGTGAATCTTGTTGATCTCCTGGGGGGTGTAGCGACGGCGAAAGATGCTGGAGGAATTGGTGCTCATCGAAGGTTCCGGATGCGATGATCGTCGTTTGTGCGCAGATCGCGTGGATTCTAGCCTGCCAATGGGCGTCGGCCGCATTTGCCCGGATCGAGGATCAAGGCCACACTTGGATGGTCGGTAGCTTTGGGCGCGTCGGCCAAGATCGGGTTGGCACGGGTGGCAACCATCAACTGAGGAGCGTGCGGTGATCGGACCGAAAATCGATGCATCGAAGGCCAGGGAACTCGTTGAGAAGACGGTCGATGCGGTGCCAGGCCTGCGCCGGCGCTCGCGTGAGCCTGCTTCCCGGTCTGCGTCCGGATCGATGCCGATGCCGGAGCCTGCGTTGCCGGTAATTCCGACCATGGGCGTGGGTTCGCTCGCGGTGCCCGGTTGGTTCTCGCTGCTGGTCAGGCAGATGCGCAACGAGGCTGTCGGCGAGGACGATCGCGACGAACTGTTCGCTGATGCGTTGCGCCTGGCGGTGGGTGACCAGATCGAAGCCGGGCTCGACATCCTGTCCGATGGCGAGGTGCGCCGTCAGCGCTTTGTGTTCGAGATGCACGACCGGTTGACCGGACTTCGCAGGCTCGAGACCCGACGCAAGCTCGGCGTGCATGGCTACGATCAGGTGCCGCAGTTCGAGGTCACGGGCAATATTGAGGCGCCGCAAGGCCTGGGGATTGTCGAGGACTTCGAAAAGCTGCGCGATGCGGCGCCGGGTCGGGCGCTGAAGATTGCGGTCCCCGGGCCGCTGACGCTGGCCAGCATGGTCCATCGTGCCCGGCGCAGCGAAGAGAGCGTGCTCGACGATTTGGTGCGGGTCGTGCGGCGCGAGGTCGAGCGCCTGTTGCAGGCAGGTGCCAGGCGCATCCAGATCGATGAACCAGGCCTGGCGCATCCAACCCATGGCTTGTCGCTGGCGGCGGCCGCGCAGATGGTCAATCGATGCATCGAGGGGACGAGCGCACGCTTTAGCGTGCATGTCTGTTTTGGCAACAACCTCGGTCGGCCGGTCTCGAGTCGCGACCTTGCGCGGCTGATGCCGGCATTCGACGCGCTGATCGCACGCGAGCTGGTGCTCGAGTTCGCCAACCGCGAGATGGCGCAAGTCGATCTGCTCGCCTCGATTCCGGATCGCTTCGATATCGCGGCTGGTGTCGTCGATGTGAAGTCGTTTTACATCGAATCGGCCGACGATGTGGCCCGGCGCCTGCAGATGGTGCTCGACCATGTGCCGGCGCAGCGAATCGTCGCGACCGCCGATTGCGGGTTTTCGGCGCTGCCGCGACAGATTGCACGCGCCAAGATGCGGGCACTGGTCGGCGGGGCGGCCCTGGTGCGCGGATCAGCTGCGCCGATCGAGTCAGGCGTCAAGGTCTGAGCATCGACCGCCCGGCGGTCGTGGGCCAGATCGCGACGCCGCGATCCCGCAGCACCGCGACGCCTGCGCCTAGCCGACGACCTTGCCCGGGTTCATGATTCCTTGAGGATCGAGCGCCTGCTTGATGCTGCGCATCAGCGCAATCTCGACCGGTGACTTGTAGCGCACATTCTCGTCGCGCTTGAGCTGGCCCAGGCCGTGCTCGGCCGAGATCGAGCCGCGGTGGGTGGCGACCGCGTCGTGCACGATCCGGTTGATCGCCGGTTCATTGCTCATGAACGCCTCCGGCGACACACCGGGCGCGGGTGACACGTTGTAGTGCAGGTTGCCGTCGCCAAGGTGGCCGAACACCACCATGCGCACGCCCTCGTAGGCGGCTTCGATCGTCGCATTGGTTTCGATGATGAAGCGATCGATCGAGGAGATCGGCACCGAGATGTCGTGCTTGATGTTCTTGCCCTCGAGCACTTGCGCCTCAGGCACGCTTTCACGCAAGGCCCAGAACGCGCGCGATTGCGCGATCGATGCGGCGATCGCGGCGTCGGTGATCGTTCCGGACTCCAGCGCTTCGCTGCACAGTGCCTCGAAGCGTTCGGCTGCATGCGCCTCGCTTTCGGAGTCGGACGACTCGAGAAGCACGTACCACGGGCTCGGAGTCGACACTGGCCGTCGGCACTGGGCGAAATGGCGCTCGACAATCGTCAGGCAGTAGTCGCTGATCAGCTCGAAGCCGGTCAGCGAGGCGGCGAGCCGTGATTGCGCCATGCCGAGCAGCTTCATCGCGGCCTGCGGATCGGGCACCGCCGCGATCGCGGTCACCTGGGCGACCGGTTGCGGGTAGAGCTTCATCGTGGCTGCGGTGATCACGCCAAGCGTACCTTCGGCGCCGATGAACAGGTCCTTCAGATCGTAGCCGGTGTTGTCCTTGCGCAGACCACGCAGCCCGTTCCAGATCTCGCCCGACGGCGTCACGACTTCCAGGCCGAGGCACAGCTCACGGGTGTTGCCATAGCGCAGTACCTGCACGCCGCCGGCGTTCGTGGACAGGTTGCCGCCGATCATGCAGGAGCCTTCGGCGCCCAGCGACAGCGGAAACAGCCGCTCGGCTTCGCGCGCCGCCTGTTGAACATGCTGCAGGATGCAGCCGGCCTCGACCGTGATGGTGTTGTTGATCGTGTCGACCGCGCGCACGCGGTTCATCCGAGCCAGCGACAGCAGGATCGAGTGGCCGGATTCGTCAGGCACGCCGCCGCCGACCAGGCCGGTATTACCGCCTTGCGGCACGACCGCAATCCGGTGCTCGGCGCACCAGCGCACGACAGCCGCGACATCTTCGGTGGAGTCGGGTTGGGCGACGGCCATGGCCTTGCCGACATAGCGCTTGCGCCAGTCGAGCAGAAACGGGGCGGTGTCGGACTCATCGGTTAGCAGCCTGCCTGAGAAGCGGGTGCGCAAGTCGGCGAGCAGCGTGGCTGATTTGGCGCTGTCTTGAAGGGCGGTGTCTTGGCGTGCGTTCATGGTGTGCGATTTTACTCGCTCCGCCCGGCTGGCGGGATTCGGCGATACTGCGGGTCGCGCGGACGATGGCCGACCGGTGGCCGCCCGTTGCCAGGGGATTGAATCGCCATGCAGGCAGGTGACTTGCCGCTCGAGGAGCGAACCATTGGGAAAGTGCTGGCCGACCGGGCAGCACGGGTTGGGGATCGACCGTTCTTGCGCTGGCAGGGACAGCTGACCACCTACGCGCAGGCCGAGTCGCTGAGCAATCGCTACGCAAACGGTTTCGCAGCGCTCGGCATCGGGCATGGTGATCATGTCGCGGTGATGATGCCGAACTGCCCGCAGTTTCTCTGGGTGATCTGGGGGCTCGGCAAGCTGGGCGCGGTGGCGGTTCCGCTCAATACCGCGGCCAAGGGCGACATGCTGGCCTACTTCATCGAACATTCGGATTCCACCCGTCTTGTGATCGACGCGCAGTGGCTCGACCGGCTGCAGGCGGTTGCGCCCGGGCTGACCAAGTTGCGCGAGTGCCTGGTGCATTCGGACTCTCAGGATCCGCTGCCGGACCTGCCGGCGGGGCATTCGGTGCGCCGGCTCGCGCAGGTTGTCGCGGATGACGACACCGCGCCACCAACGGATCGGGTGCGCTATGACGACACGCATCTGATCATGTACACCTCCGGGACGACCGGGCCGTCCAAGGGGGTCATGTGTCCGCATTCTCAGGGGCTGGGCATCGGCCGGTCGATTGCGACCGATTTTGGCTATCAGTCGGACGATGTCCTGTATGTCTGCCTGCCGCTGTTTCACGCCAATGCGCTCTGGTATTCCTGTTGCGCGGCATTGTGGGCTGACGCGTCGATCGCGCTGTCGCCGCGCTTTTCGGCGAGCGCCTTCTGGGACGAACTGCTACAAAGCGGCGCCACGCAATTCAACTCGCTTGGGGCCATGACCAACATCATCATGCAGTTGCCGCCGGGCCCGCATGAGCGCAGGCACGCGTTACGGCAGTGCATGGTCGTGCCGGTTCAGCCGACCTTGTATCGCGAGATTCAGCAGCGCTATGGCGTCAAGCTCACGTCGGTGTTCGCGATGACCGAGAACTATGCGGTCACCACCTTTTTGCCGGACGATCATCCCGAGAAGGCCGGGTCGGCGGGCGCCGGACGCGAGGCATCACGGCTGCGCATCGTGGACGACAACGGCCTGGCGCTTGCCTGCGGCGAGGTCGGCGAAATCCAGTTGATGCCCTTGCAGCCCGGCTCGATGATGAAGGGCTATTACCGGATGCCGCAAGAGACCGAGCAGGCATTTGCCGACGGATGGTTTCGCACCGGTGATCGTGGCTGGCTCGATGCCGACGGGTATCTGTATTTCGTCGATCGCAAGAAGGAAGCGATCCGGCGTCGTGGCGAAAACATCTCGGCCTACGAGGTCGAGATGATTTTGTCGCGTCATCCGGCGGTGCTGGAGGCGGCGGCGATCGCGGTGCCCTCGGAGCTGAGCGAAGACGAGGTGATGGTGTATCTGGTGCTGCGCCCTGGCATGCAGGTCACGCATCAGGAGATCGTGCGTTTTGCCGATGCGAACATGAGCCACTTCATGGTTCCGCGGTTCGTGGAATTCATCGACGCGCTGCCCAAGACCGCAACCGAGAAAATCGAAAAGTACAAGCTCAAGCAGGATGCGGCCGCTCGCCGTGATTCGCTTTGGGATCGCGACAAGGCCGGGATCCGGCTGCAGCGTTGAGCAGGCAGGCAACGAAAGGGGCGCATCAGGTGCAAGGCAGCAGCGGTGGCAGCAGCGGCGCGATCAGGCGCAGCGCGGCAATCCTCGGATACGCGGCCGTTCCGGTCGGCGTCTATCAGCGCGCCGCCAGTGGGCAGGAAATTCTCGAACACGAACTGGCGGCCGGTGTTGTACTCGACGCAATGGCGATGGCCGGTCTCGAAAAGCGCGATGTCGACGGCGTGGTCGTCGCGCATCCGGGCGACCATACCCGCCAGTGCTACTTCCACACCTTCCTGACGTCGCATCTCGGGATCCGCGCCAGTTCGAGCGTGATCCAGGTCCTGGGCAATGGCATGACTGGCGGTCACGCGTTTGATGTCGCGCTGCAGCAGGTGGAATCGGGTCTGGCCGACTGCGTGCTGTCGGTCGGTGTGCACTTCGAGACCGGGATGCCGACCGCCGAGCATCTCGACTACAGCATCCGGCTCACCGGCGACGTGGATTTTCAGACAGTGTTTGGTGCGGTTCCGATCGCCTGGTACGCGATGGACGCACAACGCTATCTGCACGAGCACCGGATGCCGCGCGCGACCCTGGCGTCGATCGCGATCAAGAATCGGGAGCATGCGCGCCGCAATCCGCTGGCCCAGTACCGAGGTCCGCTGACCCTGGACGAGGTGCTGCAGGCCCGGCCGATCGTCGAGCCGCTCGGTTTGTTCGAGGTGCCGGGGCGGGCCGATGGTGCGGCTGCGCTGGTGGTGGTCAGTGAAGACCTGGCCCGGGAAAGCGGGCGGGACTATGTACGGGTGCGTTCGCGCGGCTTCGAGCACGAAGGCCTACATCAGATTTCGGACCGACCCGGCGATGCGCTCGACTATGCGACGTTGCGCGTGGCAGCCTCGCGGGCGCTTGCCGACGCCGGGGTTTCGCTCAATGACATCGATACCTTTCAGGTCTACGCGCCGTGCACCATCGTCGAGGCACTCGGCACCGAGGCGCTTGGGCTGTTTCCGCGCGGGCACGGGGCACCCGCGGCGCAGGCTGGCTACACCCGTTACGACGGCAGGCGTCCGGTCAATACCTGCGGCGGCTGCCTGTCGCGCGGCCATCCGCCCGAGGTCACGCCCTTGTATGACCTCGTCGAAGCGGTGACGCAGTTGCTCGGGCGCGCGCAGACGCGGCAGGTTCAGGACGCGCGCCTGGCCTTGACCGCCTGCGAACTGGGCAAGTACAACGCTGCGCTGGTCCATGTGCTGGAGGCCTGCCGATGACTCGCCTGGCGCAAGTCAGGATGCCGGGGGCCAGACCGTTCGCACCCAGGGTCTCGGCGTTCACGCGGCCGTTCTGGGACGCTCTGGCCGACGGGCGCCTGGTGAGCACCCGGTGCGACGACTGCGGCACCATGAGCTTTCCGCCTCGCAACCTGTGTCGCGCTTGCTGGAGCCGTCAGATCGCCTGGGTTGAGCTGGCCTCGAGCGGGCGGCTGTACAGCTTCACCCGGGTGCATGTCGTGCCGCGCGCGTTCGCGGCCGATGCGCCGTATGCGATCGGCGTTGTCGATCTCGACGATGGAGGGCCGCGCCTGATGTGCCGGATTCTTGGAGAACCGGCTGCGTCTGATCTCGATTCGCCGGTCCGGATGCTGGTGCTGCACTATGACGACGGGCCGTTGTTCGGCGCCCGCTTGCTCGAATCCGAGTAGCGCGCCCGGCACCTTGGGCCGATCCCGCGCGGCTGCGCTGCGGCTTAGCGCATGCCCGGCATCATGCCCTTCATGCCGCGCAGCATCTTGGCCATACCGCCTTTTTGCATCTTGCGCACCATGCCTTGCATCTGCTCGAACTGGTTGAGCAGGCGGTTAACTTCCTGCACCTGCACGCCGGCGCCCGCGGCGATGCGCCGCTTGCGGCTGGCCTTGATCAATTCGGGCTTGGTGCGTTCGCCCGGCGTCATCGAGTGGATGATGCCTTGCATGCGCCGCATTTCCTTTTCCGCCTTGCCCATGTCGGCCTGGCCGGCGGCGGCTTGAAACTGTGCGGGTAGCTTGTCGAGCATCGAGGACAGCCCGCCCATCTTTTTCATCTGCGATAACTGGGCTAGAAAGTCGTTCAGGTCGAACCGGTTGCCGGCCTTGAGCTTGTCGGACAGCTCCTTGGCGGCTTTCTGGTCGACCGAGCGCTGCGCCTCCTCGACCAGCGACACGATGTCGCCCATGCCAAGGATGCGGTTGGCCATGCGCTCCGGATGGAAGCTCTCCAGGCCGGTGAGTTTTTCACCGACGCCGACAAACTTGATCGGCTTGCCGGTAATGGCCTTGACCGACAGCGCCGCACCGCCACGCGAATCGCCGTCGAGCTTGGTCAGCACCACGCCGGTCAGCGGGAGCGCCTCGCCAAACGCCTTGGCGGTGTTGATCGCGTCCTGGCCCTGCATCGCATCGACCACGAACAGGGTCTCGATCGGCTCGAGCTGGGCATGCAGCGCGCGGATCTCTTCCATCATCTGCGCATCGATCGCGAGGCGGCCGGCGGTGTCGACCAGCAGCACGTCGTGGTAGTGGGTGCGGGCCCACTGCAGCGCACCCTGGGCGATTTCGTTGGGTGTCTGGCGCGGATTCGAGGCGAAAAAGTCGGCGCCCGCCTGTTCGGTAACCGCTTTGAGCTGCTCGATGGCGGCGGGTCGGTAGACGTCGCAGGAAACCGTCAGCACCTTCTTGCGCTGGGTTTCGCGCAACCACTTGGCAAGCTTGCCCACGGTGGTGGTCTTGCCCGCACCTTGCAGGCCGGCCATCAGGATGATCGCCGGCGGCTGGGTCTGGAAGTTCAGCGCGCTGGCCTGTCCGCCCATCAGCTCGGTGAGCTCGCGGTTGACGACTCCGACCAGGGCCTGGCCTGGGGTCAGGCTTTGCAGCACCTCCTGGCCGAGCGCCTTTTCCTTGACCCGCGCGATGAAGTCACGCACGACTGGCAGGGCGACATCCGCCTCGAGCAACGCGATGCGGATTTCGCGCAGCATCTCCTGCGTGTTGGTTTCTGTCAGGCGGGCTTCGCCCCGCATGGTCTTGACGACCCGCGCGAGCCGCTGGGAAAGATTTTCGAGCATGGCCTTGGAGTAAACTCGTCGAGTGCCAAGTTTACTGGTTATCGCGGCTTTGCTCGCAGCCTCGCTGTATGCACTGGCGTGGCGGGGATCGGTGCGCCCGGCGATCTCTGCCGAAACTGCGGTCGCCGACGCGCCGCAAGGCAGGGGCGGCTCCGCGCTCGTGCTGGCGGGCGCGCTCGCCCACCTGCTGTCCCTGGTCTTGGCCATCGTCACCGGCGAGGCCATTCGCTTCGGATTTGCGCAGGCGCTATCGGCAACATGTTGGGTCGGCGTGGTGATGCTCTGGCTGGAAGGCCTGTCGATCCGCACCGAGGCGCTGCGCGCGGTCACCCTGCCGCTGGCTGCGCTGGCCGCGCTGCTGCCCTTGTTTTTTCCAGGGGCCGACTTCAGCGCCGAAAGCTCCCGGCCGCTGTTTGTGCCGCATCTGCTTGCCGGCACGCTCGCCTACGGTGTGCTGATGCTCGCGGCACTGCACGCGACGATGATGACCTTCGCTGAACGGGCGCTGCACGGCCTGTGGGAGTCGAACCCGAGCTTGTCGCGCTGGGTCGATCGGCTGCCGGCGCTGCTGGCGATGGAGCGCATCCTGTTTCGCTTCATTGGCGTCGGGTTCCTGCTTCTGACCTTGACCGCGCTGACCGGAGTCGTGTTTTCGGAAGAGGTGTTCGGACGCCCGCTTCGTCTGGATCACAAGACGATCTTCACCTTGCTTTCCTGGACGATATTTGGTGCGCTGCTGGTCGGGCGCCGGCTATGGGGCTGGCGAGGACGAACCGCATTGCGCCTCACCCTTGCCGGGTTCGTCGTGCTGTTGCTTGCCTATGTTGGCACCCGGTTCGTCATCGAAGTGATCCTGCAGCGTTGAGGCCTGATGGGAAAACTGCTGTTTTGGATCATCCTTGGCGCGGCCATCTACCTTGGATACCGGTTGTTTCTGGTCTCCCAGCGTCGGTCCGAACGCGCGGCGCAGCAGGCGGCCCGCAAGCGTGAACGCGAGGAGCAAGGCGAGCCGATGCGCAGTTGCGCCCATTGTGGCGTGCATGTGCCGCAGTCGGATGCGGTTGCGCACGGTGGGCAGTATTTTTGCAGCATCGCGCATCGCGATGAGGCCGCTCGCCGCTGAACGTTTTCCCGGCCGGTCGCGAGGCTGCCCGTGAGCCCCGCGACCACCCCTGGGGCGGAGCCTGTGCCGGCAGAGCAGGCCAACTGGCGCTCCTTGCGCCTGCTGGCAATCTGTCGGTTTGGGCTTGCAGTGCTGCTGATCGTGCTGATTGCGCTCGGCGGCCATGTTGAACTGGTCGACGCGTCGGGCAGCCGCAAGGCGTTCGTCGGCACCGCGATCGTTTACCTGGGTGTTGCGATCGGCTGGCTGGGTCTGATCCGGTACCGCAAGAAAGGGTTCGAGCTGCAGTTGTTGCTGCAGACGGCAAGCGACCTCATCTTGCTGACCTTGCTGATGCATGCCGCCGGCGGGGCGAGAAGCGGCGTGGGTCTGATTCTGGTTGCTGCGGTCGGCGGCGTGGCCGTCTTGTCCAGCGCGTTGAGGGCGGCGTTCGCTGCGGCGATTGCGAGCATTCTGGTGCTGGGCGACGCAGTTCTGCATGCATCCGGGAGCGGATGGCAGGACATGGGACAGCTGCCACCGGCTGCGCTGGTTGGCGGAGCCTGCTTTGCGATGGCGTTTCTGGTGAATCGGCTCGCCACCCGGCTCGCGACGCAGGAGGCTCTGGCGTCGCGGCGGGGCGCGGATCTGCATGCTCAACTGGAGATCAACCGCCTGGTCATTTCGGAGCTCGAGCAGGGGGTGGTCGTGTTCGACACTCAGGGGCGGGTGCGCGTGATGAACCGCTCGGCGCAGGCGCTGCTCGGCGCGTCCGCACCATTGCCGCAACTCGTGGCCCTGCTTGAGAACTGGCCCGGTCCGGACGGCGTCGCCGACAGCGCGATTGAAACCTCGCTGACCTGCATCGACGATGCGCGAACGGGCGAAACCGTGCAGCGTCGGGTTCGCGTACGGCTGCTTCGGCCGTGGTCAGACGCTCGGCGCGACAGCATCCTGATTCTCGAGGATCTGCGCACCATCGAGGAGCGTGCGCAGCAATTGAAGCTTGCTTCGATGGGGCGTTTGTCAGCGTCGATCGCGCACGAGATCCGCAACCCGCTCGCCGCGATCCGGCATGCCAACGGATTGCTGTGCGAACGCCAGCTCGACCCGCTCGGGCAGCGACTGTCGAGAATCGTCGAGGACAGTTCGGTCAGGATCGATCGCATCGTCGAGAACGTGCTGTCGATCGCCAGGCGCGAGCCTCCGACCCTGGAACGCATCGAAGCGGCTGGCTTTCTGCAGACGCTGGTCGCCGAAGTGACTGCCGCTGAAGGTGCGGACGCCGCCCGCATTGAGCTGGCCCTGCGCAGTGACGAGCCGATCGTGTTCGATCCCAGGCATCTGCGCCAGGTGATGTCCAATCTGGTGTCGAACGCGCTGCGTTACGGTTCGGATCGACCCGGCGCGCTGCGGCTTGAATGGGGGGAAGGCCGAGGGGCTCGACTAGAATTGAAAGTCTACGATGATGGTCCCGGATTGCCCCCCGAAATGATGGAGCATGTGTTTGAGCCGTTTTTCACCACCGAAAGCCGCGGCACCGGGCTTGGCCTGTATCTCGTGCGCGAATTTTGCAACGCAAACGGTGCCGGGCTGCGCTATGAGCAGATCGCCGGCGGTGGGCGCTATTCCGGAGCGTTCGTGATCCTTCCGGGGGCTCGGTGAGCGCGCTGTCTTCCGTGGTGAACCGGCGCCCGGCGCGAATCCTGGTCGTCGATGACGAGGCCGAACTGCGCGAGTTGTTCGAGCTGACCTTGATCGGCATGGGGTTGGACGTCGATTGTGCGGCGAGTCTCGAGCAGGCCCGCCGGTTTCTGGCGGCCAGGCCCTACGCACTGTGCCTGACCGACATGCGACTTCCGGACGGGCTGGGCCTGGAATTGGTCGAGGAGATTTCGAGCAAGCACCCGGAGATGCCGGTCGCGGTGCTCACCGCCTATGGCAGCGCCGACAACGCGGTCGCTGCGCTCAAGGCTGGCGCGTTCGACTACCTGTCCAAACCGGTCGCGCTCGACGCGCTGCGCAATCTGATCCGCTCGGCGCTGGACGCTGGCCAGGAGGCCGATGCTCACGATCAGCCATCTGCCGGGAGTCCGTTGCTGGGCACATCGCCGGCGATGCAGGCGGTTCGTGATTCGATCGCGCGCCTGGGGCGCAGCATGGCGCCGGTCGCGATCACCGGTGAGTCAGGATCTGGCAAGGAGTTGGCCGCGCGTTCGGTGCATGACTCGGGGGCCAGAGCCGGAAAGCCGTTCGTCGCCGTCAATTGCGGGGCGATCCCGGAGAATCTGATGGAAGCCGAGTTCTTCGGCTATCGCAAGGGTGCATTCACCGGCGCAGATCAGGATCGCGACGGGTTTTTCCAGGCGGCCGACGGCGGCACCCTGTTTCTGGACGAAGTGGCAGATCTGCCGTTACCGATGCAGGTCAAGCTGCTGCGGGCGATCCAGGAGAAGCGGATCCGCAAAGTCGGCGCCACGACCGAGGAGCCGGTGGACGTTCGCATCATCAGCGCGACCCATCAGGATCTGGCCGAATGCGTGTCGGCGGGACGCTTTCGCCAGGATCTGTACTACCGTCTGAATGTCATCGAGTTGCAGCTGCCGCCGCTGCGCGATCGCGGAGCCGCCGACATTGGCCAGCTTGCGCGGGCGATTCTTGAGCGTCTCGCGCAGCGCGTCGGTCTGTCCAAGGCTCCGGAGCTGTCACCGGCTGCCGCTGCGTATCTGGCGACTTACGAGTTTCCGGGGAATGTGCGTGAGCTCGAGAACATCCTGGAGCGCGCGCTGGCGTTTTGCGATGGCAGCGAGATTGGGATCGAAGACCTGGGCTTGCGACCGACCACTCTCGATGCTGCGGTAAACGAGCGGGCGGCAACCGAGGCTGATCCGTCAAGGCACAGCGAGACACCGGAAACGCCAATCGCAGCATCCCGTCTGGACGAGGACGGTATCCCTTCCTCGCTGCCCGACTATCTTGATCAGCTCGAGCGTGATGCGATTTTGCGGGCGCTCGACAAGACCCGGCAAAATCGCACTGCGGCTGCCAGGTTGCTGGGCATCACGTTCCGGGCTTTGCGCTACCGGATGCAGCGCCTGGGCATCAGCTAGGGCTTGCCCTTCAATGCATTCGCAAGCCGTGTTGCGCAAAGCTTCTGGTTGGCTCTCCGGCACCGGTCGCCTGGCATCAGCGCGCCAGCTCGATTCCCCGAACCATGACCGGCGTCCGGCGGGTGTATCGGTCGATTTGCTGGTGGTGCACTTCATCAGCCTGCCGCCAGGGCAATTCGGTGGTGACGGCATCGAACGCCTGTTCACCAACCGGATCGACCCGACAGCACATCCGTATTACGTGCAGTTGCAGCCGCTGCGGGTGTCGGCGCACTTTCTGATTCGTCGCCGTGGCGAGCTGTTGCAGTTCGTCGACTGCGACGAGCGCGCCTGGCATGCCGGAGTGTCGGCATTTCAGGGGCGCGAGCGCTGCAATGATTTTTCGATCGGCGTCGAGCTTGAGGGCGATGAGCACTCGCCGTTCACCGTGGCGCAATACCGCAGGCTGGCCTCGTTGACCCGCCAGCTCGCGCAACGCTATCCGCTGCGCTGGGTGGCTGGCCATAGTGATATCGCGCCGGGTCGCAAGATCGACCCCGGGCCGCATTTTGACTGGGGCCGCTTCTTGCGCGCGACGGCGACAAGCGGGCTCGATCGACCGTTTCGGGCCTGAGCGCCTGTTCCCCGGCGCGCCCGGCGCGTCCGCCCTGATGGATCTTTGCCACTGACTGCGGCGCGACTACGTCAGGGCGAATGCATTGCTTGACGCGCAATTTCGCGCCGTTTCGCCGCACAGGCCGCATGAATACTGGCTGCAAATTTTTTTGTCGAGTAATGACGCGGTCTTGCGCCGGACAGTCGCATCACCAGCAGATTTCCGGCTTGCATCGCGTGCATGCCCCCTACTAGAATTGGTGCCCGGCAGGAGGATAACCACCATATATAGTGGTCCTTAGCTGGAGACACGCGGTCGGTGTTCCTCGTACAGCAGGCACCGGCCGATGACTTGCATCAAGACAAGACACAGGAGAACGCCGATGCAACGGGTAAGTGAGAGCCAGCCGCAGAGTTCCTCGCGGGTGGGGGCGCAGTGGCCTGAGTCCGGTTCCGTTCAGCAAGGCATGGCGCCCAGCGTGGCGCTTTCCGATTTCAAGGTGATCCGCCGCAACGGGTCGGTCGTCGGTTTCGAGCCCGGCAAGATCGGCATCGCGATGACCAAGGCGTTTCTCGCCGTCAACGGCGGCCAGGGCGCGGCCTCGGCGCGGGTACGTGAGCTGGTTGAATCCCTGACCGAGAGCGTGGTCGGCGCGCTGACGCGCGGCAAACCGGCCGGTGGCATCTTCCATATCGAAGACATCCAGGATCACGTCGAGCTTGCGCTGATGCGCTCGGGCGAGCATGAGGTTGCCCGTGCCTACGTGCTCTACCGCGAGGCTCGGTCTCAGGAGCGGGCTGCCAATCGCAAGCAGGATCAAGCGCAGCCTCAGTTGCATGTCATCGACGGCGGCCAGCAGCGTCCGCTCGATCTGGCCGAGCTTCGTTCCGTGATCGAGGCAGCCTGCGTCGGTCTGAGCGACTATGTGCATGTCGATGCGGTGCTGACGGAAACCATCAAGAACCTGTACGACGGTGTCCCGCTCGACGAGGTCTACAAGTCGGCAATTCTGTCGGCGCGCGCGTTGATCGAAAAGGACCCGGCGTACAGCCAGGTCACCGCCCGCCTGTTGCTGCACACGATCCGTCGCGAAGTCCTTGGCGAGGAAGTGTCGCAGGAGCGCATGAGCGAGCGCTACGCTGAATATTTCCCGCGCTTCGTCAAGCGTGGTGTCGAGGCCGGTCTGCTGGATCGGGCTCTTCTGCAATTTGATTTGCAGCGCCTTGGCGCCGCACTCGATTCGCAGCGCGACCTGCAGTTCTCGTATCTCGGACTGCAGACCTTGTACGACCGCTATTTCCTGCATGTCGACGAAGAGCGGATTGAACTGCCGCAGGCCTTCTTCATGCGCGTGGCGATGGGGCTGAGTCTGGGCGAAATCGACCGCGAGGGGCGGGCTATCGAGTTCTACGAGCTGCTCTCGAAGTTTGACTTCATGAGCTCGACGCCGACGCTGTTCAATGCGGGCACTCAGCGCTCGCAATTATCGTCGTGCTACCTGACCACGGTCTCCGATGATCTCGACGGCATCTACGAGGCGATCAAGGAAAACGCACTGCTGGCCAAGTACGCCGGCGGCCTGGGCAACGACTGGACGCCGGTGCGCGCGCTCGGCTCGCATATCCGGGGTACCAACGGCAAAAGCCAGGGCGTGGTCCCTTTCCTGAAGGTCGTCAACGATACTGCGGTCGCAGTCAACCAGGGTGGCAAGCGCAAGGGGGCGGTCTGCGCCTATCTGGAAAGCTGGCACATGGACATCGAGGAATTCCTCGAGCTGCGCAAGAACACCGGTGACGATCGGCGGCGCACGCATGACATGAACACAGC
>JALRBB010000243.1 GCA_023257915.1 Quisquiliibacterium sp.
GCGTCCGGGTGCTCGATCTGACCCGGATCCTCGCCGGTCCGACCTGCGGCCGCGCGCTGGCCGCCTGGGGCGCCGACGTGATGCTGGTCAACGCACCGCACCTGCCGAACATTGAGGCGATCATCGACACCAGCCGCGGCAAGCTGTCCACCTTGCTCGATCTGCGTGAGCCGACCGCGGCGGCCGAGTTTCGACAACTGCTGGCGCAGGCGCATGTGCTGACGCAAGGCTATCGGCCTGGCGGGCTGCAGGCGCTCGGCTTCGGGCCGCATGAGGCGGCGCAGATCCGGCCGGGTATTGTGTACGTGACGCTGAGCGCCTATGGCCACGAGGGCCCCTGGGCCGGGCGGCGCGGCTTCGACTCGCTGGTGCAGACCGCCACCGGGTTCAATCTGGCCGAAGCACAGGCGGGCGGCAGCGCACAGCCCAGGCCGCTGCCGATGCAGATTCTGGATTACGCCTCCGGCTACCTGATGGCGCTTGGCGCGCAGGCGGCGCTGCTGCGTCAGCAGAGCGAAGGTGGCAGCTGGCATGTGCGGGTCGCACTGGCGCAAACCGGCCATTGGCTGCGTGGCCTGCCACGCGTGCCGGGCGGTCTGGACGGACCGCCGGCGCGTTTTGATGGCTACCTGCAAGACAGCAACTCAGGCTGGGGGCAGCTGCAGGCGGTGCGCCCGGCCGCCCGCTTCGCCGAGACCGGTGTTCATCCGGTTCGCCCGTCGATGCCGCCGGGCTCACATCCGCCCGTCTGGCCACTCAGTCTAGTGTGACGACGATCTTGCCGAAGTGGCGGTTTTCGCGCATCTGCGCGAACGCATCGCCGACCCGCTCGAACGGATAGACGGTGTCGATCGGCAGCGCGAGCTTGCCGGAGGCGATGTGCGGTGCCAGGTCGGCGGCCATCTTGCGGCCAATCTCGCGCACCTCCTCGATCGAACGGGTGCGGAAGGTCACGCCGATGTAATCGATGCGCTTGAGCGCATGCAGATCGAAGTCGAACTCGGCACGGGTGCCGGCCAGACGTCCGACGTTGACGATCCGGCCCAGTACCGCCGCCGCCGCCATGCTCTGGTTCATGACCTTGCCCGAGAGCTGGTCGATGATCAGGTTCACGCCCTTGCCTCCAGTGGCCTCGCGTGCCTTGTCGGGCCAGTGCTCGTCGCTGCTGTCCAACGCGAGGTCTGCACCAAACTCGGCCAGCCGCGCGCGGCGCTCGGCATTGGTCGAGGTGCCGATGACCAGGCCGGCGCCCATCAGCTTGGCGATCTGCAGCGCCATCAGGCCGACGCCCGACGAGGCACCTTGGATCAGCACCGACTCGCCTTTGTGCAATCGGCCGTTGGTGATCAGTGCGTCATGCATCGTGTTCAGCGCCACCGGCAGCGTCGTGGCCTGCTCGAAGCTCATCGCCTCGGCCGGCACGCGGGTGGTGCGGCCCATGTCGGCCACCGCATACTGCGCGAAGGCAGCCTTGCCCGAGCACATAACCCGGTCGCCCGGTGCCAGGCCCTTGACGTTCGCGCCGGTCTCGACGACTTCGCCGGCCCACTCCATGCCAAGCACCGTTCCCGGCCCTCCGATGTTGCCGTGCATGTGGCCGGCAAGCACGCCCAGGTCGGCACGGTTCAGCGAGAACGCGCGCACTCGCACCAGCACTTCTTCGGGGCCGGGTCTGGGAATGTCGATCTGGACCAGTTCCAGGCCGTGTTCGCCGCGGATCGCGGCCTTCATCTTGGTGCTCATCGGAAGTCTTCCTCGCAAGGTCGGATGGGTTTCGGAGATCGTTCGTAGATCGTTCAGCAATCAATACGCATTCAGTTGCGCGAAGCGGTCGGCGTGGAAATTGGCATCGCCGAGCCAGTGTTGCGCGACGCGGGCCCGTTTCATGTACAGACCGATGTCGAATGCATCGGTCATGCCCATGCCCCCGTGCATCTGCACCGCCTCACAGACCGCGAGGTTGGCGCTCGCGCAGCAGCGCACCTTGGCAGCCGACACCGTGGCCCGTGCGGCGGCCGGATCCGCGCCCATCGCGTCCAGCGCCCGCGCGGTGATCGCGCGCGCCAGTTCGATGTCGCAGTACAGCGCGGCCATCCGGTGCTGCAGCGCCTGGAATTCGCCGATGGTGCGGTCGAACTGCTTGCGCTCCTTGAGGTAGGCGAGCGTGCGTGCGAATACTTCGTCAGCGATCCCGATCAGCTCCATGCACAGCATCATGCGGCCGATGTCGAGCACCGCGCTGAGCACAGCGTCGGCGGTGTCCGGCTCGCCGACCAGGGCCTCGCCGGTGACCTGCACGCCGCGCAGCGTGATGCGCGACGCGTTGTGCGCATCGAGCATCGTCGTGCGTTCGCGCGTGACCCCCGGGGCGTGGGCATCGATCAGGAACAGGCTGGTGCCGCGCCGCATGCCGTCGCTCGACTGGGTGCTGGCGCAGACCAGCAGCGCGTCGGCGACATGGCCGTCAACAACGAAGCATTTCTCGCCATCGAGTCGATAGCCATCGCGGGTCGCAGTCGCGGTGGTCGCCAGCGTACGCGGGCGATGGTTCGAGGTTTCGTCAAGTGCGAGCGCGAGCACAGCCTCGCCGCTGGCGATTTTGGGCAACCACTGCGCCTGCTGTGCGGTGGAGCCTGCCCGCGCCAGTGCGCTGGCCGACAGCACCGCGCTCGACAGGAAGGGCGACGGCGTCAGCGTGTGGCCGAGCTGCTCGGCGATGATGCCGGCCTCGACGATTCCCAGACCGACGCCACCGTGCTGCTCCGGGATGAGCACGCCGGCGAAGCCCATCTCGCCGAACGCGCGCCACAATTGCCGATCGAAGCCGATTGGATCGGCGCTGTCGCGCAGTTTGCGCAGATGCGAGACCGGGGCGCGCTCGCCCAGAAAGGCCTGCGCACTGTCGCGCAGCATCTGCTGCTCGTCATTGATGGTCAGCGGCATGCAGATTCTCCTTCAAGCGCCGGGCAGGCCGAGCAGACGTTTGGCCACGATGTTCAATTGCACCTCGCTGGTGCCGCCTTCGATCGAGTTGGCCTTCGTACGCAGCCAGGCGCGGGCCAGCGCGCCGTCGGATGAACGCTCGCCTTCCCACTCCAGTGCGTCGCTGCCTGCGGCCGACATCATCAGCTCGTAGCGCCGTTTGTTCAGCTCGGCGCCGTAGTACTTGAGTGCCGACGAAAACGCCGGATCGCCCTGGCCCTTGCGGGCCAGCTCGCCGGTCCGCTCCAGCAGGCTGCGAAACGCGAGTTCGTCGATCTCAAAGCGCGCCACATCGGCACGCAGCATGCTGTCGGCGAGACATCCGGCCGCATCGGTGCCCACCTTCGCCGCGGCGAACCGGCCAAGCGGCGGCACCGCGGAGCGATCGCCGATGCCGCTGATCATTTCGCGTTCGTGCGTGAGCAGATATTTGGCGATCGTCCAGCCGGCATTGAGCTCGCCCACCAGGTTGCGCGCTGGTACCTCGACATCGTCGAAGAAGGTTTCGCAAAACGGCGAGCGTCCCGAGATCAGCATGATCGGTTTGGTGCTGACGCCGGGGCTTTGCATGTCGAACAGCAGGAAGCTGATGCCGGTGTGCTTCTTGGCGCCGAAATCGGTGCGCACCAGGCAAAAGATCCAGTCGGCCTTGTCGGCAGACGAGGTCCAGATCTTCTGGCCATTGACGACGAAATGATCGCCGTGCAGTTCGGCGCGGGTTTGCAGCGAGGCGAGGTCGGAGCCTGCGTTTGGCTCTGAGTAACCCTGACACCAGCGAATCTCGCCGCGCGCGATCTTTGGTAGATGTTCGAGCTTTTGTTCCTGCGAGCCGTAGCGCAGCAGCGCTGGACCCAGCATCCAGATGCCAAAGCTGTCCAGCGGCGAGCGGCAGCCAAGCTCGCGCATCGTTTTGCGCAGCACCTGTTCATGCGCCTTGCTCAGACCGGCGCCGCCGTATTCCTTGGGCCAGGTCGGCACGGTCCAGCCGCGCTCGGCCATCCGTTGCATCCATTGCTGCTGCGCCGGCGACTGGAACTGAAAGCGCCGGCCTCCCCAGCAGATGTCGGCATCGCCGGTGACCGGCTTGCGCATTTCAGGTGGGCAGTTTTGCTCGAGCCAGGCGCGGGTCTCGGCTCGAAAGGTTTCCAGCTCGGACATCGTGGTCTCCGAAGTCGACAAGAGTCGGTTGCGAATGAATCCGGTGCGCTGGATTCGGGCAATGGCCGCCGGGCGATGGTGCCTTGATGCGCCAACCGCCGCCGAGGGTCGGCGCGGATGATCAGTTCCCGGCAGTCAGTCCCCGGCAATGCGCCGGCTGATCACCGGATAGTAATGCTCGCCTTCGCCGGCCGCGATCGCCTCGTCGAACCAGCCTTGCACCACCTGTGCGCCGCGCGCGTCGATGCCGATCTGCTGCGCAAGCTTCAACGCATAGGCCAGATCCTTGCGGGCATACTGCACCGAGAACGCGCGCTCGGGGAACTCGCCCGGCAACACCGCCTTGATGCCGTGGTTGCGCAGCGCGAAGCTGTCGGCCGATCCCTTGGACAGCGCGTCGAACAACAGCGCCGGGTCGACGCCGGCGCGCTCGCCGATCGCCTTGGCTTCACCAATCGCGGCGACGGTCTCGAACAGCACCATGTTGTTCAGGATCTTGACGACCTGGCCGCAGCCGACCGGACCGCAGTGCGTGATGTCAGTGGCAAAGCTCGCGATGAATGGCTGCACCAGGGTGAAAGCCTCGGGCGTGCCGCCGACCATCACGGCCAGCGTGCCGGCTTCGGCCGCCGCGCGGGTGCGGGCAACCGGCGCATCGACAAAGCTGACCCCGCGCCGCTCGAACTCGGCTGCCAGCGCCCGGGTGGTGTCCACCGCCGAAGTGCTCAGATCGACCACGACCTGACCGGCGCGCGCGCTGGCCAGCAGACCATCGGGTGCCCGGCACAGTGCGTCGACGCTC
>JALRBB010000308.1 GCA_023257915.1 Quisquiliibacterium sp.
ATACCGGTATAGATCGACACCGTGATCACCGCACCGATCAGCAGAATCGGACCGAAGGTTTCCAGCATCAGGCGCGCGGACCAGCGCTCGGTACGCTCGGCCTGCGGAATATGACTCGGATACAGACGACCCCAGACCAGCACAACAATCATGAACAGACTGACCAGGATCACACCAGGGATCACGCCGGCGATGAACAATTCACCGATCGACTGATCGGTGACGATGCCGTAGAACAGCAGGATCAGGCTGGGCGGAATCAGGACGCTCAAGGTTCCGCCAGCGGCGAGCACACCACTGGCAAGTCGACGGTCATAGCCGAGCTTGATCATTTCCGGCAGCGCCACCCCACCGATGGTCAAGGCTCCGACCATCGAGGATCCGCACACCGCCCCGAATCCGGCGCAGGCGCCGATGCTTCCATACGCGGCCGAGCCATGCACCCGGAAACCCTGATGCAGCAGTCGGTACAAATTCGGCCCGATGCTCGAGCGCCCGATCAGTTCCCCCATGAATACAAACAAGGGAACCGCCAGAAGAATGTAGTCGATCCAGACTCCCCAGAGCTTGAGTTCAGTACTGACCAGCGCGGTAGACCATCCCTGGATCTGAAGCAGGAAGGGCATCGCGGCAGCAGCCAGCGCAAACGGAATCGGAATGCCAAGGGTGATGAATACCACCAGCAAGGTGAGAAGGCCGATGCCAACGAAATACCATTCCATTTACAGGCATCCCTTCAGTTCATCGTCGGATCGGTTCCAGAGCGTGATCAGCCGCATGACCGCACAGGCACTGAAAAGCACAATGGCAGCCGCGCTCGGCGCCCAGAACAAATATCGGGGCCAGAGCAGGATTTCAGACGCCGCTCCGGAGTGGAACGATTTGATCGTCGCATCGACGCTGGCGATCGAAAAGAACACGCCAACCGCGATGATCACGAGGTAGTTCAGGGTCAAAAGCAGGCGGCGCCCCCTGGGCGCCAGGGCGTCGAGAAGAAAGGTCACGCGGGGATAGGCGTCTTCGCGCAACGCGTACGCAAGGCCGACGAACGCGACCGGAAACAGCAACAGCGCAGTGGCCTCGGTGACGATCGCATCCGGGTTCGAGAACACATAGCGCATCATCACGCCATACGAAGTCCATGCCACCTGGACAAAGACCATCGCACAGCCCAGATAGGCAAAGAAGAGCGCAGCCCGGTTGAGCTGCGCAAGCACACGTTCCGCAATCTGGCCCATTTCACCCCCTGCGGATGAAGTGCGGGAAATGCGCCACCTGAACCCCGGGAATCCCGCATCCAGGCGGCGCGCTCCGACTTACTGGTGCTTGGCAAACACGGACCGGATCTTGCCGGCCAGATCGGCGCCGCAAGCCTTGTCCACTTCTGCGTCCCATTTTCCGCGCACGCTATTGATCAGCGCAACACGCTGCTGCTTGGGCAGGCTGACCGCCGCTCCGCCGCCCTTCATCACCGCATTGCCAACTCGCTCATCGACCCAGGCCTCATAGCGGGGCTTGAGCCACTGCTCCGACTCTTTTGCCGCAGCCATCAACCCGTCCTGATCCGCCTTGGACAGCGCGTCGAACTTGGACTTGCTGATCATGTACTGGATGTTGCCGTAGAACAGCGACGCGTTAACCATGTACGGCATGACCGACCAGAGTTTCCAGGAACTGTAGGTGGCCACACCCATATTGATGCCATCGACGACGCCCCGCTCAGCCGACTGGAACACTTCTTTGGGCGCGATGAACACCGGTTTGCCGCCCCAGGTCTCGATCATCATCGAGACCAGCGGCCCGATCGAACGGACCAGCTTGCCGTCGAGCTTGCTCAGATCGGCAACGCGATCCTTGAACCACCACTCCTGATCGTAGGAGTAGTTCGAGTTGATCAGCGGAACCAGACCCGTCTTGGCTGCCTCCGGTCGAATCAGGTCGGCATACGCGGCATCCAGGGCAATCTGACCCTCGAGATTGATCAGCGTCGGATACAGGGAAGTGACCCGGTAGCAGGGCAAGCGCTTGTCAGCCGGCACCCAGCTGATGTCGGAAACACCGCCCAGCATGGCATCGACCCCCTCGCTCCAGCCGTGCAGCGTGGACGACGGAAAAATCTGGACCTTCACCCGACCGTTCGTCTTGGCCTCGGCAAGCTCCGCAAATTTTTTGAATCCCTCGTAGCGGACGTCGACTTCATTCACATAGGTCGAGAGCCGCAGCGTGGTGGCAGCTTGGGAGACACCGGCCGCGGCGAGCATCGCTGCGGACATTCCTGCGAACACGAGAGAGCGAATCATGGGCTTGAGTTTCATGTCCCTTCCTTTGTCATGATGAATATCGGCACAATGCCGCTGCGGTGAGATCAAGCCTTGAGGCTCGGTTGCTCTTTGTAGGGGAAAGCGTGGTTATAGCCAAACAACGCCACGGACCCCCCGGTGTGTATGAACACGATGCGTTCATCTTTGCTGAATTCGCCTCGGCGAATCAAGTCGATCAGACCGGCCGCCCCCTTGCCCGAATAGACAGGGTCAAGCAGGATCCCCTCATGCCGGGCGAACAACTCGATGGCCTCGATCGCCTGCGCGGTCGGCTTTCCATAGCCTTCGCCGACGTAATTGCAGTTGGCCTTGATGTCCTCGCGCCGGATCTGCTCGGCGATCCCGAGTCGCTCGGCGGTTTTGACGGCCAGGTTAAATACATTGCGCTCCTGGACGTCCTGCGGCACCCGCACGCCGATCCCGAGCAACTCGACATCCAGGTTCAGCAGTTGAACGCCCACCGCAAGTCCGGCTTGAGTGCCAGCGCTGCCGGTCGCAACCACGATCCGATCGAATGCGATCTCCTTGTCGACCGACTGGCTGGCCAACTCCAACACGCAGTTGACATAGCCGAGCGCGCCTGTGGGGTTGGAGCCTCCGCCCGGAATCAGATAGACATTCTTGCCTTCAGCACGGAAGCGGGCGGCCTCGACCTCAAGCTGCTTATTCATGTCCACACCGCTCGGAAACGACTGAACCGTAGCGCCATGCAGGTAGTCGAGAAACACGTTCGCGTTGCGGTAATACTCGTCATGCGCGCTGCCGACCCGATC
>JALRBB010000388.1 GCA_023257915.1 Quisquiliibacterium sp.
GTACCAGCATGTCTGCCGGTCCGGATCCGTTGATGCGGATCGATGCGAGTTGCAGCAGTTCTGCGAGAACTGCCGGTGGATCGACGGCTTCGGCGGCCTGATCACCCAGATCGATCTCCGCCATTTCATCGTGCTTGCGCAAGACGACCTCCGAGATGCAAGTGACGCAGGACGGAGCGCGGTAACCAGCAGGGAAACCTGCAGGGAGACGATCCTGCGCCAATCGATGGCTTCGCTACTGGTCAACGATAACCAAACTCGGCCCGTTCTGACAATCCTGTCTCGGGGGCGATGCTTCTTCCATCCAGTACCCCCGCGACGGGCATCGCGACCTCGAAGAGGCGAACAAGCCAGTAAACTCGGTGCTTTCCGACCTGATGCTGCAAGATTCAAGAAAATGACGCTCAATTCCCAGGAAGTGCTGACTCCACCCCGCCACGCCGCCTCGGTGATCTTGCTGCGCGACGGGCCGAACGGGCTTGAAGTGCTGTTGCTGCGCCGCCATGGCGAATCCGACGTTCTCGGCGGGGCCTATGTCTTCCCGGGCGGCAAGCTGGATGCGGCCGACAGTGAAGAGGAATTGCTGTCGCGCCTGGATCGCGAGATTCCAGCCCTGCACGGCCAACTGGGCGAGCCGGATATCGATGCGCAAAAAGCGGCTGGCCTGTTCGTCGCAGCGGTCCGCGAGACCTTCGAGGAAGCCGGGATCCTGCTGGCCCCAGGGATCGGCCCGCAAGCGGCAGAGGCCCTACGAGCCCGGCTGCGCGAAGGTCTGTCGTTTGGAGAGGCGCTTGCGGAAACCCCATTGAGACTGGCGGTCAGTGCGATGCACCCGTGGTCACGCTGGATCACACCGAAAGTGCCCTCATTGACGAACAAGCGCTTCGACACCCGTTTCTTCGCTGCCGAAGTGCCCGCGGGTTTGCAGGCCCGTCATGACGAGCATGAAGCAACCGAAGCCTGGTGGACCACGCCCCGCGCCGCGCTGGAGCGTTACTGGGAGCGCGAAATCATGCTCGCGCCGCCGCAGATCCAGAGCCTGGCGCACCTGGCAAGACACCCGAGCGTCGGCTCAGCACTGGCTGAAGCACAAACCCGCCGCCCGCCGGTGATCCAGCCCGAACCCTTCGAGGTCGATGGCATCCGTGTGATCGCGTATCCGGGCGACGAACGGCATCCGGTCAGCGTGCGCGCGATGCCGGGACCCAGCCGCCTGTCATACCGGCAGGGACGCTTCGAACCGGAAGGCGGCTTCGACGCGTTCTTCGCCTGAAGCCCGATGCCGCCGGAATTCGATTATCCCGACGGCATCAGCGCGATCGACGCCGGCTACGGCCGCGAGAACCTGGTCGCAATTCACCTGCTGGTCGAGCAGACCCGGGCAGCCATCATCGACACCGGGCACAACGACGCGGTCCCTCGGGTTTTGTCCGCATTGGCCGCCCGTGGCATCGCGCGCGAAAACGTCGACTGGGTGATCCTGACGCATGTTCACCTGGACCATGCCGGAGGTGCCGGGGCGCTGATGTCGCTGTTGCCCAATGCCCGACTGCTGGTGCATCCGCGTGGCGCTCGCCACATGATTGACCCGCGCGCCCTGTTTGCGGCCACCATCCAGGTCTATGGCGAGCAGGCGGCCCGCCGGTTATACGGTGAGCTGCAAGCAGTCGATGCACGGCGTATCGTCGAAGCGACCGACGAACTTCAGATCCAGCTTGCGGGCCGCCGGCTCAGCGTGCTGGACACCCCGGGACATGCCCGCCACCACATCTGTCTGCATGATGAACGCACCGGTCATCTGTTTACCGGCGACACGTTCGGTATTTCGTACCGGGAACTCGATGTCGATGGTCGGGCAATGATTTTTCCGACGACAACGCCTGTGCAGTTCGACCCGCAGGCAATGCACAGATCGATCGACCGGATCGCGGCGCTGAACCCGGGCGCGGTCTACCTGACCCACTTCGGGATGCGAGAAGACGTCGCGCGGCTCGCGCGCGACCTGCACCGGCTAATCGATCGCTACGTGACCATTGCTCGCGCGCATGAACAGGCGGGCGAGGATCGCCAGCCTCTGATCGCCCGCGACCTGGATGCGCTTCTACTTAGCGAATGCCGCAGTCATGGCTCGCAGCTGCCGGATGCGCGCTTGCGCGAACTGCTGTCACATGACGTGCAACTGAACGCCTCCGGACTGCTGAGCTGGCTGGACTCGGGTCGTTGACACGAAGGCGGTTGAGCGAGTCACCGCCTTCGTCGCCGTCAAGAAAGCATCTGTGCGCCGTCGACTGCGATCGTCTGACCGGTCACCCAACTGGCCATGTCACTGGCCAGAAATAGTACGACATTGGCCACTTCCTCGGGGCCTCCGAAACGCCCGAACGGAATGCTGTCCAGAATCCGCTTGTAGAGCGGCGGATTGTTTTGCTTGGCCACATCCCAGACCCCGCCGGCAAATTCGATCGAGCCGGGCGCAACGCAATTGACACGGATCTTGCGCGAAGCGAGCGCTGCTGCCTGCGTTTTGGTGTATTGGATCAGAGCTGCCTTGACCGCCCCATAAGGCGGCGTGCGCACACTGGGCGTCAGGCCGGAGATCGAGGACACATGAATGATCGAGCCCCCATCGGGCATGCGCTCAAGCGCCGCATGGCTGGCACGCACCGTCGCGAGCAGATCGACGTTGATGCTTGTCGCCCAGCCAGCCTCGTCATCGCTGCGCCCAAATCCCGAGGCATTGTTGACCAGGATATCGATGCCGCCGAGCGCATCTGCCGCCTGACCAATGTACGCGCGCACCGCGTCACCATCGGCCAGATCGCAGCTGGCACCATGCACCTTGCCGCCATGCGCGCGCAGCGCCTGAACTGCCTCATCGACACCAGCCTGTCCGCGAGCGCAGATCGACACGTCTGCACCGGCGCGCGCGAATACCTCGGCGATCGAGCGTCCGATGCCGCGACTGCCTCCGGCAACGACCAGCCTGCGACCACGCATCGAGATTTCCATGAAGATTTTCCTTATCGGTTAAACGAACTCATTGTTGATCGCCGCAATTGCGACACGCCCGATACACCGAATATGCCTCGTGCGAACCGCTAATCGCGACCTGGCAGCGACTCGGCGTCATCGGCTGGAACCGTGGTGAGCATCTGCTGCAACTGAAGCTCGGTCAGTGTTTCCTGCTCCAGCAACAGGGCTGCCCCAGCCTCCAGCCTGGCACGCTGCCCCCGCAGGATCGCACGAGCCGCCTGGAAACGGTGGGCGACAATTTCACGCACTGCCTGGTCGATGCTGCGCGCGGTGTCCTCCGAGTATTCCTTGACCTGCGGCACGGCCAGTTCGGTGCCAAGCAGCGTCGACTGCGGATGCTCATAGGCAACGTTACCCAGCGTGTCGTCCATGCCGAAGCGCATCACCATGCTGCGGGCGATGTCGGTCACCTTGGCCAGATCATCGGCCGCGCCGGTCGAGACCTCGCCGAACACCAGCGACTCCGCAGCCCGCCCACCAAGCAGCACCGCCATCTTGTCCTCGAGTTCGCGACGGGTCATCAGAAACCGGTCTTCAATAGGGCGCTGGATCGTGTAGCCAAGCGAACCAATGCCCCGCGGGATGATTGACACCTTGTGCACGCGGTCGCTGCCTGGCAGTGCGAGAGCCACCAGGGCGTGTCCCATCTCGTGAAAGGCGACGATCCGGCGTTCCAGCGGATTGAGCAGCCGGTTCTTCTTCTCGAGCCCGGCGACGATGCGCTCGACCGCCCCAGTGAAGTCAGCCAGAGTGACTGCGTCACCGCCTCGACGGGTGGCGAGCAATGCCGCCTCATTGACCAGGTTGGCCAGATCGGCGCCCGAAAACCCCGGCGTCAACGCGGCGATCTGCTCCGGATCAGCATCCGCCGCAAGACGAACCTTCTTCAGATGCACATTCAGGATCTGCACCCGCCCCACTTTGTCGGGGCGATCGACAAGGACCTGCCGATCGAAGCGACCGGCGCGCAGTAAGGCCGGATCGAGAATCTCCGGGCGATTCGTGGCTGCGAGCAGCACAAGGCCTACGCTGGGGTCGAATCCATCAAGTTCGGCAAGCAACTGGTTCAGTGTCTGCTCTTTTTCGTAATGTCCGCCGCCGAGCCCGAACGCGCCGCGCGCCCTGCCAAGCGCGTCGAGCTCATCGATGAAGATGATCGCCGGTGCGCGCTGGCGCGCCTGCTCGAACAGATCGCGCACCCTGGCAGCGCCGACTCCGACAAACATTTCGACAAACTCGGATCCGTTGATCGAAAAAAACGGCACGCCAGCTTCACCGGCCACTGCGCGAGCCAACAGCGTCTTGCCGGTGCCGGGCGGACCGACCAGCAAGATGCCGCGAGGAATCCGCGCGCCCAGCCTTCCGTAACTGCCAGGATCTTTCAGAAAGCCGACGATCTCCTGCAACTCGATCTTGGCCTCGTCGACGCCGGCAAAATCCTCAAAACTGACCTTGATGTCGGTTTCAACGAACACCCGCGCCTTGCTCTTGCCGATCGACATCAGCCCGCCGCCAACCCCGCTGCGATCAGTGATCCGTCGCACCAGGAACATCCAGATTCCGAAAAAGATCAGCGCCGGCAGCACCCAGCCCATCAGATCGCGAAACAAGGTGCTCTGCACACCACCGGTGACCTTGACCCCCTTGAGTGCGAACGCTTGCGCAAGATCCGGATCGACACGCAGCGTCGAAAAGTGGGTATGCCCGTCAGGCAGCGGGCGGGTGAATTCTCCCTGCAGCCGGTCTGGATAGACAACCACGCTGGCCACGTTGCCCGCCTCCAGTTGCACCATGAGTTCGCTATAAGGCAAGGGCTCGGTACTTCGCCAGGACTGCGTCAGGTCCTGGATCAGCAGCATGCCCAGCACCGCAAGCAGCAGGTACCAGAGGTTCCATTGCGGGATTTTTTGCATTGCAACCAGCATACCGCGTTCAACGACCGACCGGTGATGCCGGTGACGTCGCGGGGCCGGATTGCCGATGCCAAGCGGTGCTTGACGAACACAGCTCTGGCGTTAGCCGGAAACCAACGGGCGAGACCGCTTGCGGCGGGACGCGCAGCACGCCAGACTTGCGATTCCCGCAATCCACTGACGACCCCGGTCGCAAGCTGCCCATGCCTGAATTCGACCTGCTTTTGCGTGATGCCGATGTGATCGACGGTAGCGGAACCCCACGCTTTCGTGCCGACGTGGGTGTGCGCAACGGACTGATTGCCGCTGTCGGCGACCTCGGCAATGCGTCCGCTTCGCAAGTCGTCTCGCTGGACGGCCTCGCCCTGTCTCCTGGCTTCATCGACGTGCATACCCATGACGACCGGCTGGTGCTGTCGGATCCGGCAATGACTCCGAAGGTCAGTCAGGGAGTGACGACCGTCATCGTCGGCAACTGCGGCATTAGCCTGGCACCGATGGGCATGACGCCTCCAACGCCACCGCTGAACCTGATCGCCGGCGATCAGGACGCACATCGCTTTGATAACTTCGCCGACTATTTCGCTGCAATGGACGCAGCGCCGCCAGCGACCAACTGCGCCGCGCTGGTCGGTCACACGACACTGCGAGCCCGCACGATGGCCTCGCTCGAGCGCGAAGCCAACGACACGGAGATCGCGGCGATGCGGGCGCTCGTCGACGAAGCGCTGCGCTCAGGCGCGATCGGGGCCTCTACCGGTACCTTTTACGCACCGGCCAAGCCAGCGACGCCGCGCGAAGTGCAAGCGGTGTTCGAACCGCTGCGCGGCACCGATGCTGTGATTGCCTCGCATGTTCGCGACGAGACCGGGCCGGTGCTCGACTCGATTGATGAGGTACTGGGCATCGCGGCCGCACTCGGCGTGCGCCAGGTGATCTCGCATCACAAGGTGGTGGGAAAACCGAACTTCGGCCGCTCGCGCGAGACGCTGGCGCATTTCGATACCAGACGAAGAGAAGCGGCGGATCCGACCCGGGTCTGCCTCGATTGCTATCCCTACGCGGCTTCCTCGACGATCCTGCGTGCCGATACCGTGGCGATCGCCAAAAAGACCTTGATCGCCTGGTCGATACCAATCCCGGAAGCGAGCGGTCGTACCATCGACGAGTTCGCAGCAGAACGCAAACTGAGCATTGAACAGGCAATCGAAGCCTTGCAGCCGGCCGGTGCGATTTACTTTTCGATGGACGAGCCAGATGTCGAGCGCATTCTCGCGTACCCGGAGACGATGGTCGGCTCCGATGGCCTGCCGCATGACCGCTTCCCACATCCACGACTCTGGGGCGCATTTCCGCGGGTGCTCGGACACTATTCGCGCGACCGCGGGCTGATGCCTCTGGAGCGCGCGGTCCACAAGATGACCGGTTTGTCGGCGATGCGCTTCGGGTTGAAGGGCCGAGGCTTCGTACATCCGGGCTGCGCCGCGGACCTGGTGGTGTTCGACCCCCAACGCGTGCGCGACGCGGCCACCTTCGAAGCACCGACGCGCCCGGCCGAGGGCATCATCCAGGTGCTCGTCAATGGCGTTGCAACCTGGGTCGACGGTCGGCACACCGGAGCGCGCAGCGGTCAGGCGATCCGCCGACGACACTAGCGCGTTCAAACCCCAACGGTCCGGGGCAGCACTGCAGATCAGGAAGCAGCGACCGATCGGCGACGCACGGTCTCGTAGAGCACGATGCCCGCCGCCACTGACACATTCAGACTGGAGACGCTGCCGGCCATCGGAATGCGCACCAACGCGTCGCAACGCTGGCGAGTCAGCCGTCGCAGTCCCTTTCCTTCGGCACCCAGTACCCAGGCAATCGATTCCGGCAGATCCATCTGATAGAGGGTCGATCCCGCCTCGTCTGCGGTGCCGATCACCCAAATGCCACGCTCCTTGAGATCTTCGATCGTTCTGGCCAGGTTTGTGACCATCACATAAGGAACGCTGTCGGCTGCGCCCGATGCGGTCTGAATCGCCACTTCGGTCAGCGGGCTGGCATGATCCTTTGGAGCGATGACCGCGTGTGCGCCAGCGCCGTCAGCCACCCGCAGGCAGGCGCCAAGGTTGCGCGGATCGGTCACGCCATCGAGCAGCAGCAGCATCGGCTTGTCGACACGATCGAGCAACGCGTCAAGATCGACCTGTGCGGTCGCAGCCTCGGCGATCATCACGACACCCTGGTGGCGACGCTGCGGGCAAAGCTTGTCGATCCGGGCGAGATCGACGAAATGCGCGCGCACACCGGCCTGTTCGGCCAGCTTGAGCAGATCCTGCATCCGCGGATCTTCACGCCCCGCAGCGACATACAGCTCGCGAACCCCTTCTCCGCCACGCTTGAGTCGTGCGGCAACCGCATGAAATCCGTGAATCAGCATCGGTAATCTTGTCCTTGGATCGGCAGCGCGAGAGTTCGCGTAAGCACCGGCTTGAGCACCGGCTTGAGCACCGGGAGCGGAATCGTAACGCTTATCCAGCCGGCATGCCGCAGGATCGACGCTGCCATCACTTTCTGCGTCGCTTGTTTGCGGCCGGTTTACCCGCAGGTGCCCCCTTGCGCGACGAGGCTTCCTGCCGGGCCGCGCGAGCCTTCTTCACCTTTTCGCTCTTGGCGGGAGCCGCCTTGCGCTGGCGTGGAACCGAAGGCGGGTCAACCGCGCGTGCAGAAGCTGCGACCACCTCGCGGTATCCGGCTCGCTGAACCAGTCGAAACTCGATCCGGCGGGCCTCGAGATCGACGCGCGAAACCTGCACATGCAGTTCATCGGTCAGACGGAACCGCTTTCCGGTCCGCTCGCCGCGCAGCTCGTGAGACGCCTCGTTGTACTGAAAGTACTCGCTTCCGAGTTCGGAGACATGCACCAGCCCGTCGACATACAGCTCATTGAGCGTGACAAATACTCCGAAGGGCGCGACTCCGGTGATTCGCCCGGCGAACTGTTCACCCACCCGCTCGCGCATGTACTGACACTTGAGCCAGGCCTCGACATCGCGTGATGCTTCGTCAGCGCGCCGCTCGTTGGCCGAACAAAGAGCGCCGTATTGCTCCCAGGCAATGACCGGCATCGCAATGTCGGCCTTCGCTGCAACCGGCTGGGTACGCTTGCGCGGCGCAGGCGCGGGAACAGCAGCGCCGAGAAGTGCATGCAAAGGCTCGAGTTCAAGCCGGCCGCCACGCAGCAGGCTCTTGATGACCCGATGCACCATCAGATCCGGATAACGCCGGATCGGCGACGTGAAGTGCGCGTAGGCCTCGTAGGCCAGCCCGAAATGGCCGCTGTTGTGCGGTGAGTAGATGGCCTGTTGCATCGAGCGCAGCATCATTGCCTGCAGCAAATTCGCATCCGGTCGCTCGCGCACCTGCACGGCGAGTTCGGCGTAGTCACCTGGCGACGGATCATCGCCACCACCGAGGGCCAACCCAACGGTGCGCAGGAACTCGCGCAACATCTGCAATTTTTCGGGTGTCGGCCCCTCATGCACCCGGTACAGTCCGGGATGCCGGCTGCGCTTCATGAAATCTGCCGCACAGACATTGGCCGCGAGCATGCACTCCTCGATCAACCGGTGCGCATCGTTTCGCGTGCGCGGTTCGATCCGTTCGATTCGACCGGCCGCATCGCAGACGATTTTTGTCTCGGTTGAGTCGAAATCCATCGCCCCGCGTTCGCCACGGGCTTTCAGCAGCACGCGAAACAAGTCATGCAGGTTCAGCAGGTGCGGCACCAGATCGGCTCGTCTACGTACCGCCTGGGCATCGCGCCCCGACAGAACCCCCCACACCTCGTCATAGGTGAGGCGGGCTGCCGAGTGCATCACAGCCTCGTAGAACTGATACGCGCGGATCTGACCGCTCGCACCGATCACCATGTCGCAGACCAGAACCAGACGGTCCACCTGCGGATTCAGCGAGCACAGGCCGTTGGACAACTTCTCGGGCAGCATCGGGATGACACGCCTGGGAAAGTAGACCGACGTCGAGCGCGATACCGCCTCACGATCAAGCGGCTCACCGGGTTTGACGTAATGGGATACGTCGGCGATCGCAACGATCAAACGGTGCCCGGTTCGACGTCCATCGGCGACCGGCTCGCAATACACGGCATCGTCGAAATCGCGAGCATCCTCGCCATCGATCGTCACCAAGGGCACATCGCGAAGATCCACCCGCCCTTTCAGGTCGGCCGCACGCACCGAGGCTGGCAGTGACTTGGCCGCCTTCAGCGTGAGTTCATCGAATTGATGTGGCACATCGAACTTGCGGACCGCAATTTCGATTTCCATGCCCGGGTCATCGATTCCGCCGAGTACCTCCACCACCCGACCGATCGCCGTCGCATGATCGGACGGAGGATCAATGATTTCGACGGTCACCACCTGACCGGGCTGCGCGCTTCGCGTATCGCCAGGCGGGATCAGAATATCGTGCTTGATGCGCTTGTCTTCGGGCACGACGATCGTCACACCACGCTCGCTCAGCAACCGCCCGACCAGGCTGCGATGCGCGCGTTCGGTCACCTCGACGATGACGCCCTCGGCGCGTCCGCGATTATCGAAACCTATTCGCCGCGCCAGCACCCGGTCGCCATGCATCGCCTTTTGCATTTC
>JALRBB010000409.1 GCA_023257915.1 Quisquiliibacterium sp.
GGGCACGCAAAAGGACCAGGACGCCTACCTGCACATGCTCGAGGAGGCAGAAAAGCGCGACCACCGCCGACTCGGTCGCGAACTCGATCTCTTTCATATGCAGGATGAAGCCCCGGGCCTGGTCTTTTGGCATCCGAAGGGCTGGACCGTCTGGCAGCAGGTCGAGCAGTACATGCGCCAGGTCTATCGCGACAGCGGTTATCAGGAGGTC
Source organism: Quisquiliibacterium sp. (assembly GCA_023257915.1). Lineage (GTDB taxonomy): Bacteria > Pseudomonadota > Gammaproteobacteria > Burkholderiales > Burkholderiaceae_E > Quisquiliibacterium. The sequence goes on from JALRBB010000409.1 coordinate 212, forward strand.
AAGGGGCCGCAGATCCTGGACCGCAGCCTTTGGGAGCGAACCGGGCACTGGCAGAACTATCGCGAGAACATGTTCACCACCGAGTCTGAGAACCGCGCCTATGCGCTCAAGCCGATGAACTGCCCGGGCCACGTGCAGATCTATAACGCCGGCCTGCGCTCCTACCGCGACCTGCCGCTGCGCTACGGCGAATTCGGTCAGTGTCATCGCAACGAGCCGTCCGGCGCCTTGCACGGAATCATGCGGGTGCGCGGCTTCACGCAGGACGATGGTCATGTGTTCTGCGAGGAGGCCGACATCCAGCGCGAATGCAGCGAATTCACCGCCACCTTGCGTCGTGTCTACGCCGACTTCGGGTTCGAACAGATCATCTACAAGGTCGCCACCCGGCCGGAAAAGCGGGTCGGATCGGATGATCTCTGGGACAAGGCCGAACAGGCCCTATTTGAATCCTTGCGGGCATCCGGATGCGAATTCGAGGTTTCGCCCGGTGACGGTGCGTTTTACGGGCCCAAGATCGAGTATTCCCTCAAGGACGCGATCGGACGGGTCTGGCAATGCGGCACGATGCAGGTCGACTTCAATACCGCGGAGCGACTCGGGGCCGAGTATGTCGCCGAAGACAACAGCCGGCGCCACCCGGTGATGCTGCACCGGGCGATCGTCGGGTCGCTCGAGCGATTCATCGGCATCCTGATCGAAAATCATGCCGGTGCGCTGCCAATGTGGCTCGCGCCTATGCAGGCGATGGTGCTGAGCATCAGCGAGCATCAGGCCGACTACGCGAAATCCGTTGCGCAAGCGCTGAAAAAACAAGGATTTAGGGTCGAGGCGGATTTGCGTAACGAAAAAATCAACTATAAAATCCGGCAGTTCAGCATGCAGAAAGTTCCTTATCTGCTGGTAGTTGGCGACAAGGAAGTGCAGGCTGGAACGGTGGCCGTGCGGGCGCGCGGCGGGTTGGATCTCGGTTCGTTGCCGCTGGAGGTATTTTCGGCCAGGCTCTCCGATGACATTGCAACCAGGCGTGCCCAGCCGCAGTCGGCGTCCTGAGATTCGCCGTCTGTGGCCCGCCGGCCGGTCAGAACAATGGATTGGAGGTTGCAAGCATCGCTACTACTGCCGAACGTACGCATCGCATCAACGGTGAAATCACTGCTTCTGAGCTTCGCCTGATCGGCGTCGACAACGAACCGATCGGTATCGTCAGTTTCCGGGATGCCATCCGGATGGCCGAAGACGCCGAGGTCGATCTGGTCGAGATTGCCCCCACTGCCGAGCCGCCGGTCTGTCGCCTGATGGACTATGGCAAGTTCAAGTACCAGGAGCAGAAGAAAGCTCACGAGGCACGGCAAAAGCAGAAGGTCATCCAGGTCAAGGAAGTGAAGTTTCGACCGGGTACCGATGAAGGCGACTACCAGATCAAGTTGCGCAACCTCGTCCGTTTTCTCGATGAGGGTGACAAAGCCAAGATCACGCTGCGCTTTCGCGGTCGCGAGATGGCTCATCAGGAGTTTGGTGTCAGACTCCTTGAGAGATTGCGAACCGATCTGGATGCGGTAGGGCAGGTTGAGCAGATGCCCCGACTTGAGGGGCGTCAGATGGTGATGGTGGTTGCGCCGAAGAAAAAGAAGTAAGGCCACACGGAGCGCGTTGCGCTCCGGGTAGCCAGCCCCCGGCGCCTGAGTCGCGGGGCATGGAATTCGCAGAAGGGCGCAAGGCCTTCGGTGAATCAAGAAGCCGAGCAGGTTTTAGAAGTTCCGGCAGGTCGTCCGGACACCTGACAAGGCATTAAAAGGAAGAGTTGAGGGCCCTATGCCCAAGATGAAGACCAAGAAAAGTGCTGCTAAGCGCTTTCGCGTTCGCGCGAGCGGCAGCGTCAAGCGAGGACAGGCGTTCAAGCGCCACATCCTCACCAAGAAAACCACCAAGAACAAGCGTCATCTTCGCGGGACCGAGGCCGTTCATTCGACCAACGTTGATTCCGTGAAGGCCATGATGCCGTACGCGTAAGGGAGTGCCGACATGCCACGTGTAAAACGAGGAGTGACGGCGCGCGCGCGTCACAAGAAGATTCTGGCCCTGGCCAAGGGCTATCGCGGTCGCCGCGGTAATGTTTATCGCATTGCCAAGCAGGCGGTGATGCGTGCTGGTCAGTATGCGTATCGTGATCGTCGTAACAAGAAACGGGTGTTCCGCTCGCTGTGGATCGCCCGGATCAATGCGGCAGCTCGCGAGCATGGCATCAGCTACAGCGTCTTTATCAACGGTCTTAACAAGGCTGCGATCGGTCTTGACCGCAAGGTGCTTGCTGAACTCGCGGTCAACGACAAGCCGGCTTTCGCGGCCATTGTCACCCGCGTGAAGGCCTCGCTCGGCGCCGCCTGACCGGGCGGTCCAAGACTGCACCCCGAGGCCTTGTGCATCGGGGTGGGTCTGAAGTGAACGGGGCCCTCGCGGGCCCCGTTGCGTTTGGCGGTTGCTTGTCGCTCCGAACCCTAGGAAGTTCCCGATGGATGCAATGCTGCAACAAATCGTTGCCGACGCGCAGGCCGCCATGGCCAGTGCCGGCGATTCGGCCGCCTTGGCCAATGCCAAAGCCCGGTTTTTGGGCAAGGACGGTCTGCTGACCCAGCGCATGAAAGCGCTCGGCAAGCTTTCTGCGCAGGAACGTTCGGTCGCCGGGCGCGAACTGAACGAGGCCAAACAGGCCGTCGAGTCCCTGGTCGGAGAGCGCGAGCAGCAGATCGAGCAGGCGCAACTGCAACAGCGTCTTGCCCAGGAGGCGATCGATGTCACCTTGCCGGGGCGCGGTACCGGCCATGGAGGGCTGCATCCGGTGACGCTGACGATTGCCCGGGTCGAGGCCATTTTTGCGTCGATCGGCTTTGATGTCGCCGACGGTCCGGAGATCGAGGAAGACTTCTACAACTTCACGGCCTTGAACACGCCCGAGAATCACCCGGCGCGTTCGATGCACGACACCTTCTATGTCGATGCCAGCGATGACAACGGCCACGGCCTGCTGCTGCGCACGCACACCAGCCCGATGCAGATTCGCTACGCGCGCATGCACAAGCCGCCGATCAAGGTCATCG
>JALRBB010000417.1 GCA_023257915.1 Quisquiliibacterium sp.
GTGGCGATCTCGCCGCGTGTGGCACGCCAGCGAGACAGGTCAATGCCGTTGGCGATGACATGGACATGGTCGGGGTTGAGTGATCCTTCGGCAAAGAGCTTCTCGACCTCGGCGTACATGTGATGCGAGCACACAATGACGCGGTCGGGTCCAGGCCGCGCTCCTGCAACTGCGCCAGATAGTCGCGCGCAGCCGGCGAGTACGGATTGATCTGCTCGGCCATCAGCGCGTGCTGGCCGATGCCATGGCGGTCCCAGGCTCCCACCAGCACCGCGGTACCCAGGCTCGAACCGATGATCCGGATGAAGTTGCTCAGTCCGGAGGCGGCGGCGAACTGCTCGCCGCTCAGGCCGGACATGCTGATCGCGGTCAGCGGCAGGAAAAAGAAGCTGATCCCGATCCCGATCCACAAGCGGGTCTGCGCGACGGTCCAGAAGTCGACGTCCGGCGTGAAGCGGCCGCTGCCGATCACCGCAGCGGCGAAGCCGAGCACACCGACGGTCACAACCAGTCGGGCATCGATCCGATGCAGGTTGGCCCCGACCAGCGGCCCGAGGATGACCGCAAAGATGCCGCCGGTGGCGACCGCCATCCCGGCCCACAGCGAGGTGTAACCGTAATAGGTCTGCATCCACAATGGCAGCGTGACCAGTGTGCCGAAGAACGAGATCATGCCCAGAAAGATGCACAGCGAGCCGATTGTGAAGTTGCGGCGCTTGAACAGTCGCAGATCGACGATCGGATGCTCGTCGGTCAGCTCCCAGATCACGAACACGATCGCCGAAACCGCAGACACGCAGGCCAGCGCAATGATGATCGGAGACTCGAACCAGTCCAGATGATTTCCCTGGTCGAGCAGCAACTGCAGGCACGCGACGCCCAGCGTCAGCAATGCGAGTCCGACATAGTCAACCGGAACCCGGCGAGTCGGAGTTTCGCGCGGGCGCAGGATGGTCGCGACGATGCTGATCACGACCAGGCCGAACGGCACGTTCACCAGGAACACCCAGCGCCAGGAGTAGTTCTCGGTGATCCAGCCGCCGATCACCGGCGCGACGATTGGCGCGGTGATCGCGGTGATCGTCCACATGCCGAGCGCAAAGCCACGCTTGTGGGGTGGGTAGCAGCCGATCAGCAGCGCCTGAGCCAGCGGCACCATCGAGGCGCCGGCCATTCCCTGGACGGCTCGCGCGAAGATCAGGAACGCGAAAGTTGGTGCAGTGCTGCACATCACCGAGGCGATTGTGAAGATCACTGTCGAGGTGCCGAATACCCGCACCAGGCCGAAGCGCATACCGAGCCAGCCGGTCAGCGGCAGCGAGATCGCCTCGGCCATCGCGTAGGTGGTGATCACCCAGGTGCCCTGAGTCGGGCTAACCGCCAGGTTGCCGGCGATTTGGGGGACGGATACGTTCGCGATCGAAAGGTCCAGAAAGCTCATGAACGAGCCCAGTCCGAGCGCAAAGGTGGCCAGGACCAGTTCCAGTCCCCGAAGCGGAGGATGCCCGGCAGGAACCGCGCTCACGACTTGCTGTTACCCAGGTTCTCGGCGATGACCCGCTCGATCAGCGCGTCGGCATCGCGCGCCAGGCTCTCGAAGACGGTCGTGCGATAGCCTTCCTGCTTGTCTCCGGCCGGCGGGGCGAGCACCGGACCGCTGCGGTTGCTGATGTCAATTTCGGCGTGCATCGACAGACCGATGCGCAGCGGACGCTCGGCCACCTGGCGGGGATCGAGCGCGACTCGTACCGGCAGGCGTTGCACGATCTTGATCCAGTTGCCGGTAGCGTTTTGCGCAGGCAGCAGCGCAAAGGCACTGCCCGTCCCCATCGCAAGGCCAACGACGGTGCCGTTATAGATCACGTTCGAACCATATAGGTCGGAGGTCAGCGTGACGGGTTGGCCGATGCGCACATCCTCAAGCTGCGACTCCTTGAAGTTTGCGTCCACCCACAACTGACCTTGCGGCACGATCGCCATCAGCGCGGCGCCGGGTGCGACACGCTGGCCCACCTGGACATTGCGGCGGGCAATGTACCCGTCGACCGGGGCAACGATCCGGGTGCGGGCGTTGGCCAGAAAGGCTTCGCGCACCCGGGCTGCGGCTTCCTGCACCCGGGGGTGCTTGTCGACCGCAACCTTGTCGACCAGGTGGGTCGCGGCGCGCAGTTG
>JALRBB010000439.1 GCA_023257915.1 Quisquiliibacterium sp.
TCGCCGCGGCGCGCAACCTGGTCCATGCGTTTGCGCCGGAGTTGATCCTCATCATCGCGCCCGACCACTACAACGGTTTCTTCAACGCGCTGATGCCACCCTTTTGCGTCGGTACCGAAGCAAGTGGCGTCGGCGACTACCTGTGTCCGGAAGGTCCGCTGAACGTCGACGCCGAGGCGGCGTTGGCGCTGGCCGAGCATCTGATGGAGGCGGATTTCGACATCGCGGTGTCGCGCCGAATGCGCGTCGATCACGGGTTCACGCAGCCGCTGCAACTCATGTGGGGCGGTCTCGACACGCCGCCGGTGTTGCCGCTGTTCGTCAACGCGGTCGCGGCTCCGGGCATCCCGAGGGTGCGGCGCTGCCGGGCCCTGGGGGACGCGATCGGTCGATTCCTCGACGGCCTGCCGCGTCGCACGCTGCTGATCGGATCGGGTGGACTTTCACACGAACCGCCTGTCCCGACGCTGGCTCATCCGGATCCGGCGGTTCGCGAGCGCATCACCGTGCGCAGCGAGGCAACGCCGGCAGAACTGGACGCGAAGATGAAGCGCGTGATGGCCGCGGGGCGAGCGCTGGCAGCAGGCGACTCGTCGATCAAGCCTCTGAACCCGGACTGGGACCGGCGCTGGATGGACGCGCTACAACAGGGGGGTTCGGCTCTGGACGCACTCGGTGCGATCGACGAGCGCAGCATCGCCGATGACGCAGGCTTTTCTGCGCATGAATCGAAGAACTGGTTGATCGGACGAGCCGCGTTGGGTTCGGGCAAGACCACCTGCGGGCTGCGACACTACCAGGCGATCCCGGACTATATCGCCGGCTTCGGCGTGATGTGGATGTCGGCCGACTAAACAGGCACCAGGCACTTAGCCCCTGGCTGCCAGCCGGAGCGCCACCGCCTGCATTTCCGCGTCATCCAAAAGCACCAGGTCTCCGAGCTGCAGTCCCTGCCAGTACATCCGCGCCAGCGCCTCGACTTCGACCGCTAGCGCGAGCGCCTGCGCAAGGCTGGCACCAAGCGCAAGCAAACCATGGTTCGCCAGCAGACAGGCTCGCCGGTCGCGCAGCGCGATGAGCGCATGATCGGATAGCGCCTGCGTGCCGAAACTCGCGTAGGGTGCGCAGCGAATGTCGCGCCCGCCTGCGATCGCGACCATGTAATGAAACGGCGGAATACCATCGCGTTGCACCCGCGCACTGCACGACAGGCCAGCGACATGTGATCCATGGGTGTGAACGACCGACTGTGCATCGACACGCTTTGCATAGACGTCGCGATGCATACGCCACTCGGACGAAGGCTCACGCCGCGCGTCACGCAAAGCCGGCCGGGTTTGCTCGCCATCGCCTTGCACCCGCAGCGAGATCCAGACGATGTCCTCGAGTTGCATCTGCTCGTACGGCAGCGCAGCCGGCGTGATCAGCAGGCCGTCCTCGCCACCCCGGTTCCAGCGCATCGACGCATTACCGGCCTTGCCCTGGTTGATGCCCAGCGCATTCATCCGCAGGCAGGCCTCGATCAGTGCACGACG
>JALRBB010000014.1 GCA_023257915.1 Quisquiliibacterium sp.
GGCTTGCGGGCGGCGCGCGGGCAGTCCAGTACAGTGTAAACGTCGAAGCCCAAGGAGGACGCCCGTGAAGACCCGCATCACCGAACTGTTCGGCATCGAACACCCAATCATCCAGGGCGGCATGCACTACGTCGGCTTCGCCGAGCTGGCAGCTGCCGTGTCCAACGCCGGCGGGCTGGGCATCATTACCGGCCTGACGCAAAAGACGCCCGAGCTGCTCGCCAAGGAAATCGCGAAATGCCGCGAGATGACCGACAAGCCGTTCGGCGTCAACCTGACCTTTCTGCCGACCTTCGCGACGCCGCCTTACCCGGAATACATTCAGGCGATCATCGAAGGGGGTGTCAAGGCGGTTGAAACCGCCGGGCGAAATCCGGAGAAGTATCTGCCCCAAATGAAGGCGGCTGGCATCAAGGTGATCCATAAGTGCACCTCGGTGCGCCACTCGCTAAAGGCTGAGGCGATCGGCTGCGACGCGGTCAGCGTCGACGGCTTCGAGTGCGGCGGTCACCCGGGCGAGGACGATATTCCGAACTTCATCCTGCTGCCGCGCGCAGCCGAGGAACTGAAGATTCCTTTCGTCGCGTCCGGCGGCATGGCCGATGGCCGCAGCCTGGTTGCGGCACTCGCACTGGGCGCCGACGGCATGAACATGGGCACCCGCTTCATCGCGACAAAAGAGGCACCGGTACACGACAACGTGAAGCAGGCAATCGTTGCAGCCTCCGAACTGGACACCCGACTGATCATGCGCTCGCTGCGCAATACCGAGCGGGTACTGGTCAACGAGCCGGTCGAGCGCGTGATGCAGATCGAGCGCGACAAGGGCGCTGCGCTAAAGATCGAGGACATCTACGACGAGGTTGCCGGTGTCTATCCGAAGGTGATGATCGACGGCGCCATGCAGGCCGGTGCCTGGAGCTGTGGCATGGTGGCCGGGCTGATTCACGATGTGCCGAGCTGCAAGGAGTTGATCGACCGGATCATGGCCGAGGCGCATCAGCTGATTGCCGAGAGGCTGGCGCGCTTCGATCGCGGTTAAGCGGCCAAATGCCCCGAAAACATCGGGGCACCGCAAATGCCAAGCTCGGGCGAAAAATCGACCTTCAGCACAGTCGCTGTGTCCGACTCGGTGATGTATAGCGTGCGCCCCCCGGGCCCACCGAAGGCGCAATTGGTGGTGCCCAGTCCGCGCGGTGAACGCACGACCGCAACCGGTACGCCCATCGCGTCGTGCACCCAGACCAGGCCCATGCCGGTCTGGCAGACGACGACACCGTTGGTCGCAGTCAGCGCTAGGCCGTCTGGACCGGAGCGTCCGCCCGAAAACTGCAGATACAGACCCGCCTTGTTGACTCGACCGCTGGGTGAGATAGGCAGGCGCCAGACCGCGTTGGCACGGGTTACCGCCAGATACAGCACGTGCTCGGCAAGATCGAGCACCAGCCCGTTCGGGCTTGGCACCTTGTCAATCAGGCAGCTAAGCGCGCCGGTTTCCGGCTGCCAGTGAAAGACCCGCCCGGTCGGATCCTGCAACCCGGTCTGCCCCTGGTCGGTGAAATACAGCGAGCCATCGCGAGCAAAGTGCAGGTCGTTGCAGCCCTTGAAACCCTCGGTGTCGCAATCGCGCAATACGGCTGTGATCTGCCCGGTGCGCGGATCGAGCGTCATGATGCCGTTCTGAAAATCGGCAATGAAGATCCGGCCGTCGGCATGGATCTTCAACCCGTTCGGCTGCCCGTCATACTCGGCAACCTGGGTGACCTTGCCCTGCGGATCGACCCGAAAGACCCGTCCGAACGGGATGTCGACAAACCACAGATTGCCTTCACGATCGAATGATGG
>JALRBB010000037.1 GCA_023257915.1 Quisquiliibacterium sp.
CCGCCGACGGCGGGGATGGCGCCGGGCTTGCCGGTGGACCAGTTGGCCAGGTCGCCGGTGGCGGAGACCTGGTAGGCGCCGAGGACGCACACGTCCAGGTGGCCGCCGCGCATCATCGCGAACGAGTCGGCATGATGAAAATAGGCGCCGCCGGTCAGCAGCGTGACCGGCTGCTTGCCGGCGTTGATCAGGTCCCAATCCTCTTCGCCCGGGGCCGGCGCAGGGCCCATGCCCAGGATGCCGTTCTCGGACTGCAGGAACACTTCGCGGTCGGTCGGGATGTGATTGGCCACCATGGTCGGCAGCCCGATGCCCAGGTTGACATAGGCGCCATCCGGAATGTCGCGTGCAACGCGCGCTGCCATCTGATCGCGGGTCAGTCGTTTCATCGCGGTCTCCTTCAGGTCCGGGCCGAGCCGGTGTCGGCGGCACGCGGCGCCGCCGGGGGCTGCGGGCCGCGCAGCACGGTGTCGCCGACCGCAACGATGCGCTTGACGAAGATACCCGGCGTGACGATCGCCTCCGGGTCGAGTTCGCCGAGCGCAGCCACCTGATCGACCTGCGCGACGGTGCAACGGGCGGCCATCGCCATAACCGGCCCGAAATTGCGCGCCGCCTTGCGATAGACCAGGTTGCCCCAGCGATCGCCACGCAGCGCCTTGATCAGCGCGAAGTCGGCATGGATCGGCGACTCGAGCACATAGTCGCGTCCGTTGATACGCCGGGTTTCCTTGCCCTTGGCCAACTCGGTGCCGTAACCAGTTGGCGTGAAAAATCCGCCAATGCCGGCACCAGCCGCGCGGATGCGCTCGGCCAGATTGCCCTGCGGCACCAGTTCGAGCTCGAGCTTGCCGCTCCGGTAGGCCTCATCGAAAGCCCAGGAGTCCGCCTGGCGCGGAAAGGAGCAAATGATCTTGCGGACCCGGCCGGCCTTGATTAGTGCCGCCAGCCCGGTGTCACCATTGCCGGCATTATTGTTGACGATGGTCAGCTCGCGCGCGCCCTGCGCAATCAGCCCGTCGATCAGCGACACCGGCATGCCGGCGCCACCGAAGCCGCTGAGCATCACGGTCGCACCATCAGGGACGCCGGCGACCGCCTCAGCGACCGTGTCCACGATCTTGTCGATCATTGTCGTCAGTCCGCAAATTGGAAATGAGCCGGGGCGGCATCACGCCATCCCGCTACCTGTGCCCGGCGGGTTCGCCGACCAGGTCCGCGCCCGACACGCGCCGCCGGTCGGGCGCGTGAAAGGCCGGGGCGTGTCAGCAGCATTCGCAACAGGCGTCCGAATGGTAGCCCAGCCCCGAAGGACGTACCGGATTGTCGTTCCGGTACACGGGTTACACAGGCGGCGCCAGCGACCGGACAGGCAGATCCTATCCACCGCCTGGCCGCCTGGCGGCGCAACCGACTCAGTCGATCTTCTCGAGTGCCCGGCGCAGGCGCGCAACGATCTCGTCGATCTGATTGCGGCTCACGATCAAGGGTGGCGACATCGCAATGATGTCTCCGGTGTAGCGCACCAGCAGATCTTCCTCAAAGAAGGCCTTGCAGTGGGCATCGTAGCCGCGGGCTCCGGGCGCGCCGTCACGCGGCGCAAGCTCCACCGCGCCCATCAGGCCGATGTTGCGGATGTCGATGACGTTGCGCACACCCTTCAGGCTGTGCAGCGCATCTTCCCAGTGCTGCTCGAGTTCGCCGACCCGGGTCAGCAGACCCTCGTCGCGATAGACGTCCAGCGTGGCGAGCGCCGCGGCGCAGGCCAGCGGGTGCGCCGAATAGGTGTAGCCATGCGCGAACTCGATCGCGCCGGCCGGCCCCTGCATGAAAGTCTCGTAGATGCCGGCACGCGCGAACACCGCCCCCATCGGCACGGTGCCACTGTTGATGCCCTTGGCCACCGTGTACAGATCCGGTGCGACGCCGAAGCGCTGCCATCCAAACGGCTGCCCGACCCGACCAAAGCGGGTGCGTGGTGATCGCCGTCGATTACCGCCTGGCGCCGGAGGCCCCCTTTCCTGCCGCACTGGATGACTGCATCGCAGCCTTTGGTTGGGCCGCGCGCCAGGCAAGCGCGCTGGGAATTGACGCC